>CACXEL010000276.1 GCA_902766655.1 uncultured Lachnospiraceae bacterium
AGGGCCAGGACGAAGGCCAGAAAAATGCCGAGAAAACTGCCCGGATCGTTCTTTTTTTTCTTCCTGCGGGGGCTTCCGTTCCTGTTTCCGGAAGAGCCGCTCTTCCTGGAGCTGCTGCCGGAGGAGCTGCCCGTGGAGGGGCTGTGGCCGGAACGGGAAGCGGTATTTTTAGAGGCGGCTGAATGAGCTGCGTAGGCCGCGCCGGAACCGACTGCGGCAGCGGTGCCAGCCATGTAGGGCTCACCGGATGAGCCGGCGCGGTAAGGCGAAGAATGGCTTTCCAGCTCCTCCCGGGCCATAAAATTTGAGAACTGGGCATCGATGGAGCCCGGAGCCGAGCCGCCGATGTTGACCTTCGGGATCACGGAGGGCTCTCGGAGCAGGTCTGAATAATCGTCGTTGCCGTCAGCTGCGACGGGGGTATGCTTCATGGCTGCATTTTCCGGGTCCTCCACGAAGGAGGAAATGTTGACTCCGTAGGGAATCGACCGGGTGACGCCGCCGAGATTGTCGTCGGACATGGTCCTGTTGATTTCATCGGTGGGTATGACGCGCGTGGAACCTGATACCGGCTCTGCGGCCTTGAGGCGCTGGGCCTTGTGATAGCGGTCCGCCAGCGTCTGTCTGGGTATTTCCTGTGTGTTGCTTTTTTCCATGACATCCTCCAAAGAGCAGGTCTTTATAGAACATTGTTTTCATATTACTCTATTTAATGATATATTGTAAACAGGAATTTGACCGGCGCCCCGGGAGACGGGGCAATAGGAGGAGAAATGAAGGCAGAGCTGAGCACACTTTGCTATCTGGAGCGCGACGGACAGTATCTCATGCTGCACCGGACTGTCAAGAAGAAGGACGTGAACAAGGACAAGTGGATCGGCGTGGGCGGCCATTTTGAGCAGGACGAGAGCCCTGAGGAGTGCGTCCTCAGGGAAGTATGGGAGGAGACCGGCTACACGCTGACCCGGATGCGGTTCCGGGGACTGGTCACCTTTGTCGCCGAGAACCATCCGACCGACTATATGCACCTCTTTACGGCCGACGGATTCGAGGGTACGCCTCATGCCTGTGACGAAGGGGAACTGGCCTGGGTGGACAAGAAAGACGTTCTGGACCTGAATCTGTGGATGGGGGATAAGATCTTTTTTAAGCTTCTCCGGGACGAAGCGCCCTTTTTCTCCCTCAAGCTGGTCTACAATGCCGCCGGAAATCTGACGGATGCGGTACTCAACGGAAAGAGGATCGATCCCATCGCTTTTCTGGAAGAGTGAGAGAGGAGTGAAGCTCCGCTGCTTTTCAGGTCTGCCTGCCGGAAATCTGCCCCTCGGGCTGTAATTGTTATTTGGAAATGAAAAAGACGTTATCCGGTAAGGATAACGTCTTTTTGTGCGATCGCATTCACCGAGCGCCAGGAAGGGAAGAGCTGGAACCGGTATCGCCGGGTCAGCTCACCTTTGAACGGCCTTTTTGGGAGGCGCGGTATTCGGTCGGCGTCACGCCCATGACGGCCCTGAAGGCTGCGGCGAACTTGCTGCCGTTGTCGTAGCCCAGAGTGGAGGCGATGTCCAGTATTGTCCGGTCAGTGGCTGCAAGGAGGTCTGCGGCCGCCTCCATTTTCATGACACGGCTGTAAGCGTAGACCGAGGAGGAAAAGGTCTCCCGGAAGGCGTTCTTGATCTGCGTGGGGGAGGCGTGAAATATGGCGGATAGCTCGTTTATGGTGACATGGCGCTCCATATGGGCTCCCATGTAATCGGTTATACTCCTGGCGAGGGCGGCCCGGCGTTCCTGCCCGATGGTTCTTGTGACATCCATAATCATTTCCTCTAAGATAGTTATATCTAACATAACTATCGGTGCAATGATTATAATATGAAGGAGTAAAAAAAGCAATAAAAAAGTTAGTTATTTATAACTGTGCAGGATAAAAAGACGATCCTTTCCGAAGGATCGTCTTTTTCATAACTGGCCTGGTGCGAGTCGCCCGACCGCTGCAGGAAAAGGAGGGAAGTCTCTGCCTTACTCCCTTGCCGCCTTCTCCGCCAAACGGCGGTTCAGGTCCTCGCGGAGCCGGCGGAAGGTCTCCTCGCTGATATCGTGTTCGATCTTGCAGGCATCCTCCTCGGCGGCTTTGGGACTCACACCAAGCATCTCGAAGTAGGCGGTCAGGACCTTGTGGCGGGTGTAGGTATGGCGGGCAATCTTCAGACCTTCATCCGTCAGAGTGATATAACCGTCCGAATCCATCGTGACAAGGCCCTTCTCCCTGAGCTTTTTCATGGCGATGGAAATGCTGGGTTTGGAGTAACCAAGCTTGTAGACGATATCGATGGACCGCACCTTGCCGATCTGTTCCTTCAGCATCAGGATCGCTTCGAGATAATCTTCGGCTGATTCGTTGTAGTTCATGAATTGACCTCCGTGGACTCAAAAAGATGATTCAGGACAGGAAAATGCAATCGTGCAGGTCATGAGTCTCGCAGTTTAACAGTAAGGGTACGGCAGGAGCCGTGTCGGTAACCTGGAGCCGATTATCGGAAAATGACAAAAACGACCGGCTTTGGGCGGCGGGAATTTGGCGCATTTTCCTGTAATGCAAAGAATAGCATACTTTTGATGCCTTTTCAAGGCAAAGCCGCTTTTTCCGGGGACTTGGGCCGGATGGTGGGAACAAGGAAAAACAGGTGGCCTGCCTTGCCGGACGACGGCCGGATATCATCGCGTCCATGGGCTCCGAAAAGTCCTGCAAAATGCCAAAATAAGTTATTGACAACTTACCGATGTTAGTTTAGAATAACCGTTGGTTTGCAGGTACAAATTTTGCACAACAAACCTGTTTTACCTGTAAGGCAAGGAGCAGAGAATGTTCAGAACTACAGTTAAGGTCGATGGTATGGCCTGCAGTATGTGCGAGGCCCACGTCAATGAGGCGATCCGCAGGGCGCTCCCGGATGCGAAAAAAGTGACGTCATCCCACACCCAAAAGACAGCCAGCTTTCTCACGGAGGAGAAGGCTGATCTGGACAAGGTGAAGAAGGCCATCAACGCCACCGGGTATGTGTTCATTTCCGCTGAGACGGAGCCTTATGTAAGGAAGGGACTGTTCGGCTTCGGCCGGTAAAGTCCTGGCCGCGCGGATCGGCCGGAAAGGAGCAGCAATGCCGCTGAGGATGCTAAAGTCCGGTGACACGGCCAGCGTCCAGAGGGTGACCGGGACCGACGAGGTCCGCTCACATCTCGCGGAGCTTGGGTTCGTGCCGGGAACAATCGTCAAAGTTGTCAACAATATCGGCGGGAATCTGATCGTCCAGGTGAAGGACAGCCGCGTCGCTATTGACGAGAGAATGGCCAACCGGGTCATCGTAGCCTGATTGCCGCAGATCAAAAAGGAGGAGTTGCAATGAAAACACTGAAGGATGTTCTTGTCGGAGAGACTTGCGTTGTGAAGAAGCTCCACGGTGAGGGCCCGGTCAAGCGCCGCATCATGGATATGGGCATCACCAAGGGTGTGGGAATCCTTGTCCGCAAGGTGGCTCCCCTGGGCGATCCCATGGAGCTCAGCATCCGCGGCTATGAGCTGTCCGTCCGCAAGGCGGATGCCGCCATGGTCGAGGTCGAATAATACATGATGAGGGGCGGAGCACTGCCGCCGTCAGGGCATGGCGCACGCCTGCAGAAGACAAGATGGCTGCCCGCAGCGGATCCGTCCGCTGCCTGATGAGAAAGGAGACAGTATGAGCATCAAAATCGCATTGGCCGGAAATCCGAACAGCGGCAAGACGACGCTGTTCAACGCACTGACCGGCTCCAACCAGTATGTCGGCAACTGGCCGGGCGTTACTGTGGAGAAGAAGGAAGGCAAGCTGAAGAACAACAAGGACGTCGTCCTTCAGGACCTGCCGGGCATTTATTCCCTCTCCCCCTACACCCTTGAGGAAGTCGTCGCCCGCGAGTACCTTGTCAATGAAAAGCCGGACGCCATTCTGAACATCGTGGACGGCACCAACATCGAGAGGAACCTTTACCTCACCACACAGCTCATAGAGCTCGGCATCCCCGTCGTCATGGCTGTCAACATGATGGACCTGGTCCGGAAGAACGGAGACAATATCAACATGGCAAAGCTCAGCAAGGAGCTTGGCTGTGAAGTCATCGAGATCTCCGCTCTGAAGGGCGAGAACATCACCGAGGCCGCCGATCTGGCCGTCAAGGCCGCCAGGTCCGGCAGGAACGTCAAGCTTCCGGCCGTCTTTGACGGCGCTGTCGAGGGTGTCATTTCCGGTATTGAAGACGCTCTCAAGGGAAAGGTCGACGACAGGCTCCTTCGTTGGTACGCCGTCAAGCTTTTTGAGCGTGACAACAAGGTCGTGGAAGCCATCCATTTCCCGGGCGAGGAGGCCGTCGAGGCCAGGATCGCAGCTGTGGAGAAGGAGCTGGACGACGATGCCGAGTCCATCATCACCAACCAGAGATACAACTACATCACCGGTGTCATCGAAAAGTCTGTCGTGAAGAAGGGCGCCATCCATGAAATGACGACATCCGACAAGATCGACAGGATCGTCACCAACCGGATCCTGGGTCTTCCGATCTTCGCGCTGGTCATGTTCCTCATGTATGCCATCGCCATGGGCGGCTGGTCC
>CACXEL010000277.1 GCA_902766655.1 uncultured Lachnospiraceae bacterium
GAGGACAACATCGCGGTGGAGTACATCGAGAATCTCCAGAAGGACGCGAACCGCCTCGATGCCATCAACCAGACCATAAAAAAGTACAATCTGGCGCTCGAGAACTGCCACAACGGCAACGAAGACGTTGCCATGATCCAGCTCAAGAAGCTCCTGGCCCAGAATCCCAAGCTCATCAAGGGCTACCATCTGCTCTCCCTTCTATATATTAAAAATGAAGACTACGAGAAGGCCCGCCGGCTCCTGAAGCGCGCCATCCGGATCGACAAGACCAACACCACGACCCTCCGCTTTCTCCACGAGGTGGACGAGCAGACCGGCACCCAGACATCCCTGGAGAACCGCTTCTCCATCTGGTCGGGCAAGGACGACGAGGAGAGCAGGGCGGAGTACGAGCGCCGGAAGATGGATATGCCGGCCTTCCGCGACACCTCCGCCGGTGCAGCTGTCATGAACATTCTGGGCGGCATCCTGATCGGCGCAGCCCTCCTGTGGTTCGTCGTCATTCCGGCCAGGACCCGGGATATCAGCCGCGAGGCCGACGAGCGCATCGCGGAGTACGCCTCCACCATGGCCATCGAGACGGCCCAGATCGAGTCCCTGAACGCCCAGATTTCCTCCTCCCAGAATACGGTGGAGACGGCCAACGCCCAGATCGAGTCGGCCACCCAGCGGGTCACCACCTATGAGAACCTGATCAAGGCGGTCAACGCCTACAACAACGGGGCCTACGACGTGGTGAACAACGCCCTTCAGGCAGTGGACGTTACCCTGCTCAGTGTCGAGGCCAAGGCCATCTACGACAGCGTCAACACCCAGGCCAACTCCACGGCCTTCGAGGAATATAAGAAGGCCGGCATCGCCGCCTTCGAGAATTTCGACAACCGGGACCTCTCGGTGGCCATCGAGAATCTGGAGGCCGCCTTTGCCATCGACCCGACCGATTACGACGTTCTCTACTACCTCGCCTTTTCCTACAAGGACGCCGGTGATACCGCCAACGCGGACCGGGTCCTGCAGATCATCATCGACACCTTCCCCAACACGTCCAGAGCAGAGTTCGCGAGGAACTACCTGAGCAACAGCTGAGCCGGCGCAGCCGGGATCCACAGAAAGGTTGACAAGGAGCTATGACACAGGTCATAAATGCAGCTGAGGAATATAGAAGGATCTGCGGCGCGGACCATGTCCGCGTGGATGAGCCCATGAGCGCCCACACCTCCTTCCGGATCGGAGGACCGGCGGACTATCTTGTCCAGCCGGCCACGGCGGAGGAGCTCGCGGAAGTGCTTGCATTTTCCGCCCGGGCAGGTATTCCGGCCTTCGTCATGGGCAACGGGACCAACCTCCTGGTAGCCGACAAGGGCTACCGCGGGGTGATCGTCCAGCTGTTCAGGAATATGAACGATATCCGGGTCGAGGGAAATGAGATCACCGCCCAGGCCGGCGCTCTGCTCTCGGCTGTGGCGTCCAAAGCCCTGGAGGCCTCCCTGACCGGCTTTGAATTTGCCGCCGGCATACCCGGCACCCTGGGCGGGGCCTGCACCATGAACGCGGGCGCCTACGGGGGAGAGATGAAGGACGTCCTGAAGAGCGTCAAGGTCCTGGACGGGGAGGGGGAGATCCGGATCCTGCCCGCCAAAGACCTGGCCCTGGGTTATCGGACCAGCGCCATCATGCAGGGCGGCATGATCGTTCTCGAGGCGACCATGGAGCTGAAGAAAGGCAGTCCGGAAGCCATTTCTTCTTATATGAAAGACCTTGCCGGAAGAAGGCGCGACAAGCAGCCTCTGGACATGCCCAGTGCGGGCAGCACATTCAAGCGACCGGAAGGATATTTCGCCGGCAAGCTGATCCAGGATGCGGGGCTCCGCGGTAAGTCGGTGGGCGGTGCCCAGGTGTCCGAGAAACACTGCGGTTTCGTCATCAATACCGGCAGCGCCACCGCGGCGGACGTCATGGGTCTCATCGACCTGATCCGCGAGACGGTACTGGCGGACGCCGGCGTCCTGCTTACACCTGAAGTCAGGTTCCTGGGCTTCTGACACACGGCACGGAGGTGTGAGATATGAGACTGGTCATCGTCACCGGCATGTCCGGCGCGGGGAAAACACAGGCCCTCCGGTTTCTGGAGGACGCGGACTACTTCTGCGTGGACAACCTGCCGGTCCCGCTCCTTAAGCCTTTCACGCAGATATCCATGGACGGCCGGTCCTCCGACATCACCAAGATCGCGGTCGGCATCGACATCCGCTCCGGCGCTCAGCTGGGTGACCTGGTGGAGGTCCTCGAACAGATCCGGGCAGCCAGGATCCGGCATGAGATCCTTTTCCTGGACGCCACCGACAGTGTGCTCATCAAGCGCTACAAGGAGACCCGCCGGGTCCACCCCCTGGCCGGCCCGGAAGGGCAGGTCGAGGACGGTATCCGCGAGGAGCGCAAAAAGATGGCCTTCCTGCGGGAAAGAGCGGACTATATCATCGATACCAGCTATATGCTGACCCGGGAGCTCAGGCAGGAAATCGACCGGATCTTCGTCCAGGACAAGGACTACAAGAACCTCTATATCTCGGTCATGTCCTTCGGCTTCAAGTACGGCATCCCGCCGGAGGCCGACCTGGTCTTTGACGTGCGCTTCCTGCCCAACCCCTATTATGATCCGGTCCTGCGGAAGCAGACGGGCAACGACGCTCCGGTCAGGGATTACGTCATGGGCTGCCCGGAGGCGGGCATTTTCCTCGACAAGCTTACCGATATGGTGGATTTCCTCCTGCCCAATTATGTGAAGGAAGGAAAGAACCAGCTGGTCATCGCCATCGGCTGCACGGGCGGCCGACACAGGTCTGTGACGCTGGCCAACGGCCTTTTTGAGAGGCTCGGCGGCAAGACCGGCTATGGACTCAAAATCTCCCACCGGGATCTGGCCAAAGACCCGGTCACCAAGCAGAAGGATTACGGGGGCTAACGGACATGTCATTTTCTTCCGA
>CACXEL010000278.1 GCA_902766655.1 uncultured Lachnospiraceae bacterium
CTGCGGCCAGTGCGTCAAGGCCTGCCCGCAGCACCTCATCGAGATCGTGCCGGACGACGCCAAGTGGGCAGTCCGCTGCGCCAGCCATGACGCCGGCAAGACCGTCAAGGCCCAGTGCTCCGCGGGCTGCATCGGCTGCAAGCTCTGCACGCGCCAGTGCAAGACCGGGTCCATCACGGTGGAGAACAACATTGCCCACATCGACTATGCGACCTGCACACGCTGCGGCGACTGCGCTGCCAAGTGCCCGGCCAAGGTCATCGTGGTCCGCAACGGCGAGGTCGTCATCGACGAGAAGGCCGGCTGACGGAATCATCGCTATGGAATATGAAAAGCTCCGCATCTTCGGGTGCGGAGCTTTTTTCTCTGCAGGCACCATGATCGGCTCTTCCACAGGGGGAGAAATGATACAAAAAGCCGGGTCATGCCTGTTTCATTTTTCAATTCATAATGCAAAATCGATGAAAATGCTTTAGAATAGAGGACAGAAATCTTTTGCAGGGAGACGGAAGCATGTCTGACAATAAAAAATGTGCTTACATACAGAGCCTGATCCCCAGCTACATCGGCAACCGCTGTACGGATGCGGAGAAGCAGGTCCTGATGGAACACTGCATGACGTGCCCGGATTGCAGCCGGGTACTGATTGACGCCCGCAATAACGGCATGGACGCTTTCCAGAGGGAACTTCTGGGACTGGTGGCGGACGGAAGGATCAATGTGGATATCGGGGGTGGCTCCGAAGGCGGAGACGGGACCGATGCGGCCTTCTGGGAGGCAATCGAGAAAAATGCATCCATCGCCGGAACAAGCGCGCAGGCCGAAGCCGGTCAGGAGCTGCCGGAAGTGCCCGACAGCCTTCTGCCGGAGGGGATGGAGGAAATCTTTGACGAACCGGAGCCTGACCTGGGAACAGCTGCTGAGGCCGGTCCGGCCGGCCGGGAAGGGACCGGCAGTTTCCATACCGGCTCTGACGACTCGGACGAACTTTTTGGGGGTGACACGGAGGGCAGCCTCTGGGATTCCACCGGAAGCTCGTCGAAGAAGAAGCCCACAACGGGCACCGGGACCTACAGCGGCGGCAGTGCCGGAAGGACCGGGACCTACAGCACCGGTACAACGTCCGGAAGGACCGGGACCTACAGCACCGGTACAACGTCCGGAAGGACCGGGACAAGCGGAACCGGTACGACGTCCGGAAAGACCGGGACAAGCGGAACCGGTACGACGTCCGGAAAGACCGGGACGAGCGGCTCCGGCGCGTCCTCCGGGAAGACCGATACTGCCGGGACCTCGTCAACAGGCGCGAGCAAGACAGAGACCGGCGGCACCGGGACCCGGGGCACGACAGGCAGGACGAGGAAGAAGCATCCGATGGTGGCCATTCTCTTCCTCGCCGCGTGTGTTCTCATTTTTGTGAACAGGAGCAAGCTGTTCGACAGGAAGGCAGACCCCGCCGAGGAGTATGAGGAGGAGACTCCGGATATACCGGATATACCGGAAATCCCGGTGGCGACGGAAATCGAAGAGCTGGGGTCTTCCCAGGACCACGCCATCGAGTGGAAGGACCCGGTCCTTGAAAAGCGGGTCCGGGCGCTGGTTGGAATCGAGTCCGGGGACGTCATGCTGAGTGACCTCTACTACCTCACGGAGCTGGATCTATCCAGTGAAGTGGGCGGGGAGGACGATTCCAAGATCACGGACATTTCCGATCTTGCCGAGCTTCATAACCTGGTCTATCTGTCTCTGAGCTTCAATGAGATCCATGACCTGAGCCCGCTGAGCGGTCTCACCAACCTTCAGTCGCTGCGCCTTGGCTGGAACCTTGTCACCGACCTGCATCCCCTGGGGAGCCTGACAAGCCTCCGGTATCTTTACCTGTCTGAAAATGAAATCACTGACCTCTCCGGCCTGGAGGGCCTCAGCGCCCTCGAGGACCTGGACGTCAGCAACAATGCGGTCTATGACCTGGCTCCCCTCAGCGGGCTGACAGGCCTTACCGAGCTGGATATTGACTTCAATTTGGTCAGCGACCTGAGCCCTCTGGCCGGGCTCGACAAGATGGAGACGCTTCTGGCAGGCTACAACGGCGTCAGCGACCTCAGCCCTCTCTCCGGGATGAAGGAGCTCCGCTGGCTCCGGCTGGCAAGGAACCAGATCAGTGACCTCCGTCCGATGGCGGACCTGAAAGCCCTGGAGATCCTCGACCTGTCGGAGAATCCGATGATTGGCAGCTACGATACGCTCTCCGGAATGGGAAGCCTTGAGGAGCTGGAGATCGGAAGGAACAAGATCAGCGACCTGCGCTTCCTGAGCGGGATGACCGGCCTCACGGAGCTGAACCTCCATGACAATGAAATCAGCGATATCAGTGCCCTGAGCGGCCTGACCGCCCTCACCAACCTGCAGCTGGGCTTCAACCAGGTCAGCGACATCAGCGCCCTGGAAGGGATGACACAGCTGAGGCTCCTGTCCCTGCACAAAAACCTTGTCAGCGATATCAGCGCGCTTCGGGACAAGACGGAACTTTTCTATCTGGATCTGGCGGAGAACCCCATCGAGGATTATTCTCCGATCCAGGATCTCCTGATCGAGACCCTCTACGTGTGATCGATCCGGCCGGGGTGTCCGGCGGGATGGGATCCCTGAAAAACACATGAAGTGCGGACACGACCGGCCGATAACGGCGGCCGTGTCCGCTTTTTCCGTTCGCGCCGGACATGAGAGAAAGATGTACCTCTGCATCCGGAAAATCAGGTCCGTGGCATAATACCGGAAGTCAGTCCTGCAGAGATGGTTCCGGTAGGGGCCGACCCGAAGTTGCTTTTGCAATCAACGAAGAGAAAAAGAAATTTCAGAGGCTGCAGCGTTTTTGCCTTTTCGGGGTTATTAAACTTGAAAAGAAGTTTCGGCCTCTATATGATGTAAATAGTTGTAACTATCCGGCATGCACCGGGCCCGGGATGCAGGGCATCCCACGCTGGCAGTGCCGAAGAGTTATAAAAAAGAAATGCAATGCTCTCCCGGACGGCCGCAGGGCCGCCGGCGAGAAGAGATAGGGGCAGAAAAATGACACTGACCATTCCAGCAACAAGTTTGGCATATTTCCGCAAGGGACGGCCGGCCGTGTCCGGTCTGCCGTCCGCCGCACCCTTCCGGAACGGGAACGCGGTCTCCGGAATACAGGCACTGGCCCTGAGCCTTGCCGGGGCAGTGCGGTCCGCTGCGACGGCACTTGCCGGCGGGGAGATTTTCCTGTTCCCGGCCGGCGCAGGGGTGTCATTTTTCTCGGCAACCCCATCGGGCGGGCAGACGCGGACGGGAAATGACGACCGGACCGGGACCTCAGACGACCGGGAAAAGCTGAACCGTGAGACGGAGGCCCTGCTCGACAAGTTCAGGAACGCCATCCTCTCCTTCGCCTACACCTACGTCGCCAGCCTGGAGGACGCCGAGGACATCCTTCAGGACACCATGATCGCCTACATGGTCAACCGCCCCGTCTTTGAGAACGACGCCCACGCCAAGGCCTGGCTCATGAAGACCGCCCGCAACCTCTGCCTCAACCGGCTGCGCTACAACCGTTACCGCCGCCACGAGGTCATAGACGAGGTCATGGAGGAGACGCTGGCGGCGCCGGAGACGGAGAAGATCCCCGAGGTCCTCGAGGCGGTGCGGAAGCTGCCGGACAACATGAGCGAGGCCATTTACCTCTTTTACTGGGAGGGTTACTCGACAGCCCAGATCGCCCGGATCCTGGGGAGGCGGGAGACGACCGTCCGCTCCGACATGTCCCGGGCCAGGGCCAGACTCAAAAATATTCTCAGGGAGGAATTCGACTTTGGATAAGACATTTACCCACATTGCGCTGAAGGAAGAGAGCGCGGACCGGATCCGGCAGGCGATCCGGGAGGCGGATCTCGACGCGCTGCGGAATGACCCCTATTACGCCATGCCGGACGATCCGGGTCTGGCGGACATCGGTGAGCCTCAAATGGCCGGGAGGACGGAGGAGCCGAAGGTCACGGATATCGGTGATCTGGTGAGAAAGCCGGATTCCGCGGAGACGGGGAGGGCTGCCGGAGGGACCGGGCGTTCTCTGACGACCGTTCTGCGCTTCCTGCCCCTGGTCGCCGCAGCCGCGATCCTGCTCATGATCGCCGTGCCCCGAATCCTTCCGAACCACCCGGGGGAAACCGGGGAAATCTCCACCATCGAGAAGCCGGATGACGGGGGAGCCTACATGGAGGGCGGCCAGACACCTACGGTCACGTCGCCGCTGATCGTCGCCCGGACGCTGACAGCCGAAACCGCCGCAACCAGCCTGCAGGCCTTCTATGGGGAGGCATACCTTGTGGAGGTCACATCCGAGACAGGGGACGAGGCTGTGCTTGCCATCAGCCGGGAAGGGGAGGAGACGGTGACGGCCGTCATTTCCCTGGAGGACGGCGCGGTCGTCATCCGGTCCGCCGCCGGTGAGCTCCTCTCGGAAGGCGTGATCGCCTCTGACGGGACCTATCAGGAGAAGGAGTAGTCCCATCAGCCGGCGGCCCCACAACACATTCAGACAGTCTGTTTTCCGGATCGCTCCGGTGCATCGACACCTTACATGACCGGGAAATACAATAGAAGGGCCACCTTGTTCCGGATGGCCCCGCAGGAGCTGCACGGCGGGACAGCGGATGCTGTGCTGTCCCGGGCTGCCACACTGTTCACCCATTCACGGAGGAAAAGGAATGCAAAGGAGAATACATCGCTGCGTCAGGCAGCTCACCACAGGCATCCTCTGCACCGCTCTTCTGGCCGGCTGCGGCGGGAATGCCGCAGAGGAGACACCGGGCGGGAACACTGCCCCGGACCAGGCCGTGGAGAGCCGGGACGTGCCCGAGAGCGGGGAGACCGCCAGGGAGGAAGTCCCCGACAAGCCCCGCCTCATGGAGGAGGACGAGGAGGAGATGACCGTCTCCCGCGCCCTCATGAAGGCCAACCAGGTCCAGCAGGAGGGAGATGCCCGCATTTTCGCGGAGGGGGAGGACTTCGTCCGCGAGAAGAAGGGGTATACCATCCTTGTCTACATGATCGGGTCCGACCTGGAGGGCTCCTACGGCTACGCCACCAGGGACATGCGGGAGATGGAGGCTTCCGGGATCGATCTTACCAAAAATAACCTCCTCATCTACACCGGCGGCTCCCGCATGTGGAAGTCTGACGTCCCCAGCGGCCGCAACAACGTCCTCGATATGAGCCTGCCCGCCGGAGAGCGGGTGGTGGCGGCCACCGAGGGGACCTCCGACATGGGCGCCCCCGAGACACTGGCCGAATTCCTGAATTACGGGGTGCAGCGGTATCCCGCTGATCACTATGCCCTCATTTTCTGGGACCACGGCGGCGGGTCCGTGTACGGTTACGGCAACGACGTCCTCTACAGCGGCGATTCTCTCCTCCTCACGGAAATGCAGACCGCCATGAACGACTCCCCCTTCGGCCCCGGCGGCAGCCTCAAGCTGGACTGGGTCGGATTTGACGCCTGCCTCATGTCCACTGCCGAGAACGCCGACGTCTGGAAGCAGTACACCAACTACATGATCGCCTCCGAGGAGACCGAGCCCGGCGACGGATGGAGCTACGCTTTCCTGGACCGCGTCAGCGCCGACGCCTCCCCCGAGACCATCGGCAAAGCGATCGTCGACGCCTACACCGACTATTATGCCGCGAAGCGGACACCGCTCAATGATCCTGACATCACGCTGGCTGTCCTGAATCTCAAGAAGATGGACAACCTGGTCGGCGCCATCGACGCCCTCTCCGTGAAGATGAGAAATAACGTGGGCGATGAGCGCTTCGCCGACCTGGTCAGGACCAGGTCGGCCACCAAGACCTTCGGCGTCCGCGGTTCCCGGGCCGAGGGCTACGACCTTCTGGACATCCGCGACCTGGCTTCCAACATGACCGACTGGTATCCCGCGGAGGCGGCCCGGGTGGAGGCGGCTCTCAAGGAGGTCCTCATTTACGGCACCAGGGAAGTGGCCGGCGCCTGCGGGCTCTCCCTCTACTTCCCGGGCGAGAACCGGGAGCTCTACGAGGCCGTGCTGGAGGAAGGAAACAAGGACATGTACGTCTCCGACACCTTCCGCGCCTTCGCCGACACCTACACGGAGAAATGGATGACCGCCTCCGACATCGACTGGACCGTCGCCGATTTCGTCGATGCCGGGGACGAGCTGACGCTGCAGCTGACCGAGGACCAGGCAGCCAACCTGGACAACGCATCCTACACGGTCCTTCTGGGTTCCGGTGACGGCTACTACCGCCGGGGCATCTGCCGCGTGACGGTGAAACCGGACGAGAACAATGTGCTCCACATCCCCAAGGACCCCGAACTCATCGTGGCGGCCACGGACCAGGACGGCGTCATGGACGCCTGCGCCTTCGTCCAGACCGACAGCCGGGAGGGTGAGCGGAGCTATGAGAGCCAGCGCATGTTCTTCTGCATCGGCGAGGACATGTTTTCCGACAGCGCTGACTACGTCATCGCTTCCGTGGAGGCCCGGGGGGACGAGCTGACCGTCAAGGGCTTCCGCTACAACGACAACGTGGTCGGCACCGCGGGCAAGAACAGCGTGGATCTGGCCGACTATACGACCCTCAACGAATACATGGGCGGCAGCCTCTATCCGACCTTCGACAGTGACGGGAAAATGCTTCCCTACTATGCATGGGAGACACAGCAGGGCGTCATGACCGGTTTCGTCATGGGGCTGGACGACAGTCTCCGCTTTGAGTTCCGCAAGGCCTCCCTGCTGGAGGAGGCCTCCATCGTCCAGGTGCTCTTAAAGGACATCAACGGGGACGACCACAGCTCCGGGATCCACGAGCTCGCGAAGGGCGTGACGGAGGTGCCTGATGAGCGCACCATCTCCACGGAGAAGGGTACCCTCACGTTTGCCATCGAGGACGGCGAAGCCATACTGACCGGCTACGAAGGGGAGGACAGGGTCCTGGCCGTTCCGGCCGAGGTGGAAGGCTTCCCGGTCACCCGCATCGGGAACGGGAGCCTGTCCGACGGCGATATCCGGGAGATCACGATCCCCGAGGGCGTCAGGAAGCTGGACCGCAAGGCCTTCTATTTCTGCTCCGGCCTCACGAAGCTGACCCTGCCCGGGTCGGTCGAGCTGGTGGGCGACAACGTTATTTACCAGTGCAAAGCCCTGGAGGAGATCATTCTGACGGGCAAAAGCAGCGCCATCTCCGTGAAGGACGGCGTGCTCTTTGACGCGGACGGCAGGACCCTCATCAAATATCCCAACGGCAAGGGCCGTTTCTATGAAGTCCCGGAGGGGACGGAAATCATCGGCTATGCCGCCTTCATGGAGACGGACCTGGTGGAGATCGTCTTCCCGGAGACGCTGAAGGAGATCGACAACTTTGCCTTCGAGAACTGCGACAAGCTGCGCAGCCTTGACCTGCCGGCCAGCCTTGAGCGGATCGGAGCCGGTGCCTTCAACGTCGACCACACCTTTGATTTCGGGTCCGACGAGGAGGAGGAGCCGGTGCTTCAGACCGTGACCTTCGGTCCCCGCGTCCGGTCCGTCGGCAAGGAGGCCTTCCGCCAGAGAAAGGTGGTCTCCTTCGCGGTCGATCCCGAAAATGAAAACTACTCCTGCGTGAACGGCATGCTGGCCTCCCGGGCGGGCGACGTCCTGATCCTCTGCCCCATGGAGATCGGCGGAAGCGTCACGGTACCGGAGGGAGTCGTCGGCCTGGCCTCCGGCATTTTTGCCGACCTGCCCTCCGATTCGACCTTCGTCCTGCCTGACTCGCTGACCCGGATCACGCTGGATTCCTTCCCCGCCGGCAGGGACGAAAATTACAACCAGGTCTATGAGCTGCTGATCTACTGCACCAAGGGCTCCGCCGCAGAGACCTTCGCGGCCAAAAACAAGCTGCCCTACGAGCTGGTGGAGGAGGAAGAGCTGGCGCTCGACGCCTACACGCTGACCACCCTGCCGGGCCTGAACGGAACCTACACCTTCCGGCTCTACGAAGACCACGCGGCCTTCATCCGGTACAAGGGGACGGATGCCTTCATTTCCGTCCCGGCCTCGGTCAAGGGGCTGCCGGTGACGGTGGTGGGCGACGGGTCCAGCGCGGTGGACGGGACCTACGAGAGCGGCTGGGACATCTTCAGCTATGAGGACGATACGCCGGAGACGGACAATCTGGGCCAGTATCCCCAGGACTACGTCCGGGGCATCGAGCTGCCGGACTGCGTGCAGGTCATAAACGCCTACGCCCTGTCCGAGTTCTCCCTGGACATGGATACCTTCCGTCTGCCGGCGGACCTTCGGGAGCTCTCCCCGGTGGCCTTCGGCGGCCGGAGGGGCAGCGGCATGGACGTGGGGGCCTTCAGCATCTCGGAGGATAACCAGTATTTCAAGACGGTGAACGGCGTCCTCTTTACCAGGGACGGCAGCCGGCTGGTCCGGTTCCCCACCTGCCCGAAGACCGATATGCCCTCCCTTCAGATGGAGCGGGTGGACGGCGAGCCTGTTTACACCTACACGGTGCCGGACGGCGTCCGGGAGATCGGGGCAGCGGCCTTCGCGGAGACGGAGCTGGAGAGGGCCGACAACGGGATCGTGGTCTACAACTTTAAGGTGGATCTGCCTTCGTCGGTGGAGACCGTGGGGGACAACGCATTTTACGGCTCTTACATCGCGGACGTCTCCCTCAGGGAAGGTCTTAAGACTGTCGGATCCGGCGCCTTCTCGCGCATGAGATACCAGAGCACCTCCCTCATCCTTCCGTCGACCCTGGAGAAGGTCGGCGACGAAGCCTTCGCCTACATGTTCCGGGAGGACAAGGAGAGCGGAGACCTGGTCTACGGCTTCCGCGCCATAGTGCTGCCGGAGGGCCTCAAGGAGGTCGGGTCCAGGGCCTTTGCCGCCAGCGCCGACAAGCATCTGGTGTGCAGCGAGCTGGCCCTGGGGCGGAAGCTGGAGAAGATTCACGAGGAAGCCTTCTATGACAGCAACGTCAAGAGCTTCACGGTGGCTTCCGGCAACGACCGCTACAGCGCGGCGGATGGCTGCCTCCTGAGCGCGGACGGCACCAGGCTGATCGCGGTGCCCAACGCGATGGAGGGGGAGATGACTGTTCCGGCGGGCGTCACGGAGATCGGACGGTATGCCTTCTTTGACTGCGACGGCATCACGGATGTTCACATTTCCCGGGAGGTGACCAGGATCTCGTCCCAGGCCTTCTATGTGGGCTACGGGAAGACGGCACCGGTCATTCACGGCGCGGCCGGAAGCGAGGCGGAGCGCTTCGCACTGTCGGTCGGCATGGAATGGGAGGAGGAATAAGCGTATGAAGAGAGCATTTCTTGTCATGGCGGCGGCGCTTGCCCTCACGGCGGGCCTTCCTCTTGCCTGCTCCGCCGACGAGGGCGGCATCCTGCCGGGGCGGATCGAGAACCTGAGCGGCACGGATGAAATCCCCGAAGGGAGCGAGCCGGGGGAGACCGAAGCGCCGGCCTGGCAGCCGCGCATGCTGGTGGGCGTCTGGAAACGGACGGAGCTCACCGGCAAAGCTGCCACCCTCAGCGTGCCCGCCGCGGACGGAACGGAGGAAATGTGGACGGTGGCCTGCCTGCCGGACCAGTTCATCTTCGCCTCCATCCAGCGCGGAGATGCGGACGGGGAGAAGCAGCAGAGGCTGGGCCTCGACGACTACTATGAATTCCAGGGGAGATACGCCCTTTCTGACGGTGACGGCGGGGAATCCGGGGAGACGGTGAGCTTCTGCATGGCTGCCGATATCTCCGGCAATACGCTGGCAGCCGGCTTTACCGGTGTGGCTGCCGATGAGGCCTATCTGTCCGATTCGGTGACCTCGGTCGACATCACCGAGGTGGATTATGAAATGTCCTATGAGGGCTGCGAGCTGACGCTCGAGTACGGCGGGGCGAAGGCTGTCTACGTGCCCTCCACCTGCCCGGACGGGGACCTGCTCAAGGCTCTGGACGGCTTCGAAGGCTCCTGCGATTACGTTAAGCATCCCGACTGGCATTTCAACGATCTCACCATGAACGGGGACGGGACCGGATCGGCCAGCACTCTCTTCGGGACCGCTGCGATGACGGTCAGCCGGAACAGGAAGGGGGGCCTCACCTTTAAGACGGACCACGACGAGACCTATACATACGATACCTTCTGGTATGCGGACTCCTGCCTGACGCTGGGCGCCGGGGAGGACATGCTCATGTACCAGGACAACTATATCAACATGCAGTCGCAGATTCCTTACTGCAGGAATTTTATCCGGTATCCCAATTTCAACAGCTATGGGATCCTGAAGGTCGGGAGCAGGAACCTGGGAGACCCGCTGGGCGGGGCTGTCTCCAGGCTCAGCGATGCCGGCGGCAGGACGTCCGCGGACCTTGCGGCGACCATCGTGCCCGCAGGCGGTTTTTCGGAGCCCTTTGAAGTCACCTTCAAGGGGGAGACGATCCGGGTCCGGGCCATGAATCCCACGGACACGGAGCTGCCCCTGAAGAGCTGCATCGTCGTCTGGTACAGCTATGACAGCGCCAATATCTTCAGGCGGACCCATTTCTTTGACGATTCCATCGGATTTGCCTGCGGGGAGACGAGGGAGTCGCTGCTGGGCCGTTACGACAGCTTTGTCGGGACGGATGAGAACACGCTCTGCGCCATGGTCACGGGCGGCACTGTGCCGCGGTCCTACGATTTTTCCGATTACAAGGCCGACCTTCTTTTCGAGGGGGACGGGGTGGAGCTTCTGGTGCTGAACTTTGAGAAGGACAAGCTGGTCAGCGTGACCTCCTGCGCGCCCTTCTTCCTCAGCCAGGACCTGGAATACCAGGTGCCGGCGGCGGAGCTGCTCGCCCTGGACCGGGACGACGCGGAGGAGACGGCGGCGGTCCGGACGGCCCTCGCGGATGCCCTGGCCGGGGCGGTCCTTCCGAGTCAGGTCGTTCGGGGAGACAAGGGCTGTGCCTTCGCCATCCCGAGAGCAGACCTCTTCGACTACGGCTCCTTCGAGCTGTCCGACAGCGGCAAAAAGCTCCTGGATGAGACCCTGGAGGCCCTCATCGCCGCGGTGCCGGATCCGGACGCCGTCGCATCCGTCGAGGCGGCCGCCTATTTCCGGTTCGAGACGGAGGAACGGGCATTTTCCGGCAAATACGCCGAGGCTATTGCGAAATACCTGAGCGGCAAAAAGAACGGTCTCAGCGGCAGCGCGAAGAAATTTCTGAAGGGAAGAGTGAAGGCAGGCGCCTACGGGTCGACCGACTATATTTCCGATCCCGCCTTCAGAGGGTACACTCACCTGGAGATCCGGTTCATCCTGAAGCCGGCCGCCAGGGAGACCGGGATCTATGCGGACACACCGGTGGTCCTGACTTCCACAGAGGAAGAGAAGGAGGCGCACGCCTTCCTCGACCTGAGCGAACAGGACGTCGGCCGCGGGATCGCCTCCTTCGCCGCCCGCTACGCCGGGACCTATGCCGGGCAGACCTACGCAAATGAAGCCCTGGGCATCCGCTGGAGCCTGCCCGGGGACTGGTACATCTACGACGACACGGCCCTCGGCCTCTACAATGGCCAGACGGCGGCCCCGCTCCTGCTCGCGGACAAGCCTGTTTACATTTTCGCCGCCTCGGATGACGCAGGTCTGGTGGACATCCGTCTTCACCCCTTCAGCGTCGGCGACGACTTCGCCTCGAGGACGGAGGAGTACGCAAGGAGTCTCTTCAGTTCCTATGAAGCGGTCTGCAAGGGAAGCTACACCTCCGTGAGCGCTGAGTTCGGGGAGGAGGCCTTCGGCGGCGGCACTGCCTGGGCGGGGACCTTCACCTTCAGGACAGCCGGCAGGACCTTCTGCCGGAAGCAGTACTACATCGTGCGGGAGGACGCCGTGGCGGTCGTCACCGTGACGAGCGAAGACACCGTTCGTAGCATCGCCGATCTGGGGTTCTGAGCCCCGGGGCGTCAGAGGGAACGGCTCTTTTCCCGGTCCCCGGAAAAAGAGCGGTTCCCTTTCGTCGATTGTCAGGATCTTTTTAAAAAACAGTAATATTTTTCACATGCACTGCAACAATACCCCCTGCCGGCGGTTATCAAGATCAGCCGGAACAAAATAAGGCAAATAAAAACAGTGAGGGGTTATCCGATATGAAAAAAGCAGCCGTAGCGGCAGTCATCATTATTGTAATCGCAGTGGGAGCATTCTTTATGTACAACTTATTTTTCAGACATGTTACCATCCGGAACGTGGAGAAGACAGAGAGCCAGGTCTCCAATGCAAAGGTCCCGACGGCGGAGCTGACAGCCAAGGCCGCCCTGGGGACGGTCTCCGGCTCTGAGGATGAGGCGGAAACCGTCGAAGAAGCGCCGGAAGAGAGCGTGACAGAGGCCGGTGAGAACGGTGCGGAGTCCTCGGAAAATGCAGCCGCCTCCGAAGAGCCGGCGTCCATTTTCTCTGCCAACCGCGCATCCGGTCCGGACCCGACCGCGGAGTCGATCGAGGAGAGCGATGACCGGAGCACCATCTCAAAGCCCGCGCCCAACTATTATTTCGACGATTGATGAGGCGGAGGACCGGGAAGAAGCAGGCTTTTTTCGACCGCCTGCCGGAAGCACGGACGGCCTCGGGCGGGAGAATGTGTTTGCAAGCTTTATGAATCCGGACTTTACAGACAAAATGCCGGTGGCTTATAATAATCATGTTGAACTTTGAACATACATCCCTGAGGGCCGTGGGCTCTGTTCAGCGGATAGCAAGGAGGGGTACATGAAAAGAAGAATTGTGAGTATCATGCTGAGCCTTGTGCTGGGCTCCGCGCTGCTCGCCGGCTGCGGCGGCTCATCTGCGGGATCACAGAGCGCACCGACGGAAGCGCCGGCGGAGGCCGCTGAGGAAGTGGCGGAAGAGACCGCCGAGGCAGCGGAAGAAGCCGTTGATGCTGCGGAAGAGACCGCAGAGGCCGTGGAAGAGACCACCGAAGCTGCGGAAGAGACTGCCGGGGAGGCTGTCGAGGAAGACGCTGCGGAGACTGCCGAGGCCATCGACGCCGGCGAAGGCGAGGTCCTTAATACTTCCTTCGGCGAGACCGTCGCCGCCTTCATGGC
>CACXEL010000279.1 GCA_902766655.1 uncultured Lachnospiraceae bacterium
GGTGGCCATCACCAACACCAGCGTCACCGAGTACCGGAACATGTTCGGCGAGACCCGGTCCTATGAGGATGTGAGTGCCGGCAGCGGTATCATCGTCGGCGAGACGGACACGGAGCTCCTCATCGCCACCAACAACCACGTGATTTCCGGGGCCAAGGACATTACGGTGACCTTCGTGGACGACACGGCCATCAGCGGGTCCATCAAGGGAACCGACGCGGAGAACGACCTGGCCATCGTGGCTGTCGAGATCGCCGACCTGTCGGAGGAGACCATGGGCGCGGTCCGCATTATCAATATCGGAGACTCCGACAAGTGCGTGGTCGGCGAGTCTGTCGTCGCCATCGGGAACGCGCTCGGCTACGGCCAGACCGTGACGGCCGGTATCGTCAGCGCCCTGAACCGGGAGGTCACCGTGGACGGCACCAAGCACATCCTGCTTCAGACGGATGCCTCCATCAACCCCGGCAACTCCGGCGGCGCGCTCATCAACATGAGGGGTGAGCTGATCGGCATCAACGAAGTCAAATACGCGGACACCAGTGTGGAGGGCTTCGGCTACGCCATTCCCATGGCCACCGCCGAACCCATCCTGACGGAGCTGGGGAGCAAGGTCCCCAGGGAGAAGATCGTGGGTGAGGACGCCTCCTATATCGGCATCACCTGCAAGACGGTTCCCAGTTATTACACCCAGATGGGATATCCCTCCGGCGTCTATGTATCCACTGTCAATGAGGGCGGCCCGGCTGAGGCGGCCGGCATCGTTTCCGGCGACATCATCACCGCCATCGACGGCGTATCCGTCAGGTCGACTGACGAGCTGATCGAGCAGCTGACCTACTATGCGGCCGGGGAGACCATCAAGTTCAGGATCCGCCGCATGAACGAGGACCAGAGCGCCTTTGACACCATGGATATCATGGTCACCCTGGGGCGGCGCACGGACAGCAATCTTTTTGAGAACACAGAGCCGACGTGAGTCTTCCCGGCGGCTCAATACCGGATATGGAGAGATAAATGTCAGATTTCTACGAGAATGATTTTACCGGGCTGAGCGAGACCGGGGAGGAGAAGCATAAGACGGAGGAGCGCCGCTGCAGCCGGTGCGGCCGTCCGGTGAGCGAGTGCGGTCCGCTGACGGACCTGCCCGATGGGACTTCCCTCTGCAGCGACTGCCTGAAAAAGACCCTGGACGCGGCGAAAAACAACGCGCCCTTCGACCTCAATTCTCTCTTTCAGGGCCTGGGCAACCTTCCCGGCGTCCAGTTCCTGAACCTGGGAGACCTCCAGGGGCTGGGAAGGGCAGCGAAGAAAAAGAAGCAGGAAGAGCCCGAGAAGCGTTTCAGCATGGACGAGATCCTGCCGCCCCACAAGATCAAGGCCCAGCTGGACCGCTACGTCATCGGTCAGGAGCGGGCCAAGAAAATGATGTCCGTCGCCGTCTATAACCACTACAAGCGGATCATCGAAGAGCAGCGCCGCGCCGATCAGGCGAAAAAGAAGGCGGAGGAGAGGATCTCCGACCCGAATGAGCCGGATATCGTGGAGATCCAGAAGTCCAACATCCTCATGATCGGGCCCACCGGCAGCGGCAAGACCTACCTGGTCCAGACCATGGCCAGACTCCTGGACGTTCCGCTGGCCCTTACCGACGCCACTTCCCTGACGGAAGCCGGTTACATCGGCGACGACATCGAGAGCGTGGTATCCAAGCTTCTGGCGGCTGCGGACAACGACGTGGAGAAGGCTGAGCATGGCATCATTTTCATAGACGAGATCGACAAGATCGCCAAGAAGAAAAATGTGAACAGCCGCGACGTCAGCGGCGAGGCAGTCCAGCAGGGGCTCTTGAAGCTCCTGGAGGGCGCTGAGGTGGAGGTGCCCGTCGGGGCCTCCAGCAAGAATGCCATGGTGCCCATGCAGACCGTGAACACGAAGAACATCCTCTTCATCTGCGGTGGCGCCTTCCCGAATCTCGAGAACATCATCAAGGAGCGGCTGACGAGGAAAAGCTCCATCGGCTTCCAGGCGGACCTGAAGGACCGTTTTGATGACGACAGGAACCTGCTCCAGAAGGTCACTGTGGAGGATCTCAGGAAGTTCGGCATGATTCCCGAGTTCCTGGGCCGACTGCCCATCGTCTTCTCCCTGGAAGCCCTGACCGAGGACATGATGGTCAGGATCCTCATGGAGCCCAAGAATGCCATCCTGACCCAGTATCAGGCCCTGCTGGCCATGGATGAGGTCAGGCTCAGCTTCGAGGAGGACGCCCTGCGGGCCATCGCGCGAAAGGCTATGGAGAAGGATACGGGCGCCCGGGCGCTCCGGTCCATCATCGAGGAGTTCATGCTGGATATCATGTACGAGATTCCCAAGGACGACAGTATCGGAGAAGTCGTCATTACCCGGGAATACGTGGAGCACACGGGCGGACCGAGGATCCTTCTGCGCGGCCAGCTGTAAAATGACGACACCCGGGAGGTGGGTATGTATCTGAAACTGATGACGCTCCTTTTCAACGCGGACTATGCCGTGAAGCGCTATATGGAGGACAACCTGGCCCGCGACGGCCGCCGGAAGGAGATCCTGGACGGAAAGCTCGTGCTGCGCTTCGTGAGGAATCCCGGAATGGCTGGCGGGATCATGGCCGCCGAGCCGGACAAGGTCAGAAATCTGACCACGGGTCTCACCCTGGCGGCCCTGACCGGCTACATGGGACTTCTGGCTACGGAAGGCCGGCACGTCCAGAAGCTGGGCACGGCCATTTTTCTGGCCGGGAGCCTGGGCAACGTCTGCGACCGCTGGATGAACGGTGAGGTCACGGACTTCTTCAGCACCAACACAGGCGTGCTGAAAAAGCTGGACGGCATGGTCTTCAACCTGGCGGACGTTTTTATCCTGGTAGGCACCGGCATCGCAATCATCGCCTATGCCGCAGAGAAATAAGAACACAGGAAAATCCCCCGCTTCCGGGTCTCATTTCCCGGAAACGGGGGATTTTTTGCGGAGGGGAGAGAAGTGCGGGAGAGGAAAGGCCTGCTGCATTCCCTTCGTATCTCCCGGCCCGGCTCCCCGCAAGACAAAAGAAAAACCCCGAAGGCCTTGACCTTCGGGGTATCCTATGCAGGAGAAGGGACTTGAACCCTCACCACAAGCGAATGTGACAGGCACCTGAAGCCTGCGCGTCTGCCTATTCCGCCACTCCTGCATGCTTTGCTGCGCTCTCGCGTCAACAAAAGGTATCATACCTTGTTTTCAGGAATTCGTCAACTGTTTTTTGAAAATTTTTTTATAACTATTTATCTACGCTCCGGCTCCGAACGCGAAGCTTCCCGCATTGTCCTCTCCCCGGCGCTGTGCCGCATCTTTTTTAAAATGATAAAGAAATGACGCTGAGGATGTGATATACTGTTTCTGATTAAGTGTCCCTGCAGGGCGGATAGGAGTGAAGGAAACATGATTGAGTTCTTGAAGGTCATCATACTGGGCATCATAGAGGGAATCACGGAGTGGCTGCCCATTTCCTCCACGGGCCATATGATCCTGGCGGAGCAGTTCATGAAGCTGAACGTCTCGGATGCCTACTGGGAGATGTTCCTGGTGGTGATCCAGCTGGGAGCCATACTGGCCGTGGTGGTGCTCTACTTTCCGAGACTCTGGCCATTCCACAGGGTCGATCCGGAGGAGAGCGGTCTCTATAAGATCATGGACCGGAACAAGTTCCTCATGTGGCTGAAGATCCTGGTCTCCTGTCTTCCCGCCATCATCATCGGCCTGCCCTTCGACGACTGGATCGAGGCCCACTTCTACAATTACAAGACGGTCGCCATCATGCTGATCGGCTACGGCGTTGCTTTCATTTACATCGAGATGAGGAACCGGAGGCGGAAGTCCCTGATACGCTCCATCGACGACATCGATTTCACGACTGCCCTTATTATCGGAATCTTCCAGGTCCTGGCCCTCATCCCCGGCACGTCCCGGTCCGGCGCCACGCTCCTGGGCGGCATCACGCTGGGCCTGAGCAGGCGGACCGCTTCCGAGTACACCTTCTTCCTGGCTGTCCCGGTCATGCTGGGGGCCAGCCTCCTCAAAATCGTCAAGTTCGGCTTTGCCTTTACGGCCCTAGAGTTCTTCTATCTGGTCGTCGGCATGGTCGTCGCCTTCTTCGTATCGATTTTCGCCATCAAGTTCCTGCTCCGCTTTATCCGCAGGAATGACTTCAAGGCCTTCGGCATTTACCGGATCGTCCTCGGCATTCTCGTCCTCATCTGCTTCGCTTTCGTACGCTGAAGGCCTTGCACGCACCATACTCGTCTGACGCAGCGCATTCCGGAAAATAAGAACAGCGGCCGGCAGGGCAGTCCTGCCCGGCCAGGGAGGGACCTATGAACAGGAAGGAAACTGTAGTGGTCGCCCTTGGGCACAGAGCTCTGGGCACCAACCTGCCCGAACAGAAGCGGGCTGTCAAGGCGGCTGCCAAGTCCGTCGCCGACCTCGTGGAGATGGACAAGAGCGTTGTCATCACCCACAGTAGCGCCCAGCAGGTGGATATGATCCACGTGGCCATGAGCGAGCTGGCCATGAATCACAGCGAGTACACCAAGGCACCCATGTCCATATGCTCGGCCATGAGTCAGGGATACATCGGCTACGATCTCCAGAACGCCATCCGGGCCGAGCTCCTGACCAGGGGCATCCAGAAGACAGTCTGCACGGTGCTCACCCAGGTCCTGGTGGATCCCTACGACGAGGCCTTCTATGAGCCCAACAAGGTGGTCGGCCGGCTCCTCACCGAGGCCGAGGCCCGGGAGGAGGAGAAGAAGGGGAACTATGTCCTGAAGACCCAGGGTGGCTGGCGCAGGGCCCTGGCCTCGCCCCAGCCCAGGGATATCGTGGAGCTGGAATCTGTGAAGGCCCTTCTGGACGCCGACCAGATCGTGATCTGCTGCGGCGGGGGCGGCATCCCCGTGATCGAGCAGGGCGTCGACCTGAGAGGGGCTTCGGCCGTCATCGAGAAGGACCTGACTGCCGGTCTCCTGGCTATGGAGCTGGATGCGGACGTCCTCATGCTGCTCACCAGCGTGGACGCGGTGGCTCTCAACTACAGGAAGGACAACGAGAAGATGCTGGGCAGGATCTCCGTCCGCCAGGCCAGGAGCTACATGGAGGAGAACCATTTCGAGGCCGGGAAAATGCAGCCCAAGTTCGAGGCCGCCATCAACTTCGTCGAGATGGGCCGCCGCAAGCGGGCCATTATCACCTCCATCTCCCGGGCCCGGGCCGGCTATCTCGGCAAAGCAGGCACGGAGATCGTCCAGGAGCTTTGACAAGAGTCCGTCTGCGCACGGATCTGACGAACAGAAGACAAGCCGCGGATCATCGCCTTTTGAGGCGGATCCGCGGCTTGTTACATAGAAAAGGACCCGTCTGGTCAGGACGGGTCTTTTCTTTTTTCTTTATGAGGGGGGAGATAATGAGTGGTCAGTTCATCTATCTGGGTAATACTATACAGGAGAAATGTGAGCAAACTATGACCGGGTCCGAAAGAAAGAATAAAATCTATAAACAAAAGCTAAAAATACCTTCCGGATAAACATAATTTGACGGCGGACCATATTTAGTATATGATAGAGAAATCATGGGTATATATGCCCGCTTGCGGGGGCAGTGCGCCCAAATGAAGACGGAGAACAATCTATGAAGCTGAATAATCTGCTTGAAAGGCTTGATCATACCATGACCGGCGGGTCGGCGGAGACCGACATCACCGCCGTCGTATACGACTCCAGAAAGGTGGTCCCCGGCAGTCTTTTTGTCTGCATCGTGGGGGCCAAGTCCGACGGCCACGCCTACCTGCCCGACGTGCTGGCCAAAGGCGCTGCCGCCGTCGTTATTCAGGAGGGCAGCGCCCTGCCGGAGGGGGTTTCATTTTCCGAAGGGACCGCGGTGATCACGGTGGCAAACACCCGACTGGCCCTGGCCCTCATCTCGGCTGCCTGGTTCGGCTATCCGGCCGAGCAGCTTCCTGTCATCGGCATCACCGGCACCAAAGGCAAGACCACGACTACCTACATGGTCAAGTCCATTCTGGACAACGCCGGCTACAGGACCGGCCTCATCGGCACCATCGAGACCATTATCGGGGACAGGCATATTCCGTCCGCCAACACGACGCCGGAATCCTACCTGATCCACCAGTACCTCCGGGCCATGCTGGACGCGGGCATGAACGCCGCCGTCATGGAGGTCTCCTCCCAGGCCCTCATGCTGGACAGGACGGCCGGGATCGAATTTGAGATCGGCGTCTTCACCAACATTTCCCCGGACCATATCGGGCCGGCGGAGCACAAGGACTTCGCGGATTACCTGCACTGCAAGGGATTGCTCTTTAAGCAGTGCCGTCTCGGTATCTTCAACGCGGACGATCCGCACACGGCGGACGTCCTGAAGGGCAGCACCTGCGAGGTCGAGACCTACGGCGTCTGCTCACCCGATGCGGACATCCGCGCCGAGCACATTGCCCATATCCATGAGCCCGGCTATCTGGGCGTCCGCTTCGACGTCGCAGGTAAGATGGATTTTCCGGTGGAGCTGGATATACCCGGCCTCTTCTCTGTCTACAATGCCCTGACGGCCATTTCCATCTGCCGGCATTTTGCCATTGATATCCCGGACATTCAGAGAGCTCTCAAGGCTGCCCGGGTCAAGGGCAGGATCGAGATGGTGCCTGTCTCGGACGCATTCACGCTCATGATCGACTATGCCCACAACGCCATGGCCCTCGAGAGCCTGCTGACCACCCTGCGGGACTACCATCCGAAGCGCCTTGTCTGCCTCTTCGGCTGCGGCGGCAACCGCGACCGGGCGAGAAGGTTCGAGATGGGGGAGGTCTCCGGCCGTCTGGCAGACCTGACCATCGTCACCTCCGACAACCCCCGCTTTGAGGAGCCCCAGGCCATCATCGACGATATCAAGACCGGCCTCGGAAAGACCGACGGCGTCTACGTCGAGATACCCGACCGGCGGGAGGCCATTGCCTGGGCCATCCATAAGGGGCAGCCGGGAGACATCATCGTCCTGGCCGGCAAGGGCCATGAGGACTACCAGGAAATCAAGGGCCAAAAGTACCCCATGGACGAGCGTGTCATCATAAAGGATATACTGGATGCGGACACTTTACGCTGACGTTGTGATCGATATCGCTTCCGACGACCTGGACCGGCCCTTCAACTACCGGATCCCGGAGGAGATGGCCGATGTCCTGAGGCCGGGCATGGCTGTGTCCGTTCCGTTCGGCAATGGAGGCCGGCTGCGGCGGGGGTATTGCCTCTCGGTCACCGACACATGTCACTACGATCCGGAGAAAATCAAGCCCATCGCCGCCATCCTTACCGACGGGGAGACCGTGGACTCCCGCCTCATCGCGCTGGCCTCCTGGCTGGCCGGCACCTACGGCGGCCCTCTGTCCCTGGCGCTCAAAACGGTCTTTCCCATCCGCCGGAAAATGGCGGCCGTCAAGGTCCGCCACGCCCGCCTCGTCGATGAGGCTGCTGCCCTGGCTTACAGGGAGAAGCTTTCGAAGCGTCAGAAAGCCCGCGCAGCGGCCATCGATGCCCTGAGCGGCGGCGCGGAGCTTACCACCGGCGAGCTGGCCCACACCTTCGGCGTCTCCGCCGAGGTCCTGAAGGGCCTGGTGAAGGATGGAATCGTCACTATAACCGAGGAGGAACAGCTGCGCGGACGCCTCAGCGCCGGCGGCAGCCGCCGGGATCCTCTGACGGCCGTGCAGCAGGCCGTGACGGATCAGATCCGCGCGGAGTGGGAGACGGAGCGGAAGCGGCCGGTGGTCCTGAAGGGCATCACGGGAAGCGGCAAGACCGTGGTCTACATGGAGCTGATCGCGGACTGCATTTCCCGGGGACAGCAGGCCATCGTTCTGATCCCGGAGATCGCCCTGACCAGGCAGACAGTCAAACGCTTTTCCGCCCGCTTCGGAAGCCGGGTCGCCTTCCTCCACTCCCGCCTCTCCGAAGGAGAGCGGTACGACCAGATGAAAGCAGCCCGCGGGGGGCTGGTGGATATCATGGTAGGGCCCAGGAGTGCACTCTTTACGCCGTTCCCCGACCTCGGCCTCATCGTCATGGATGAGGAGCACGAGGAGACCTACCGGTCCGAGAAGACGCCCCGCTACCACACCAGGGAGACCGCCGAGGAGCGGGCGAGACTGGAGAACGCCTGCTTTATCATGGGGTCCGCCACGCCATCCGTGACAGCCTGGAGCCGGGCGGAGGCCGGTGACTACCTGGGACTTGCGCTCGCCAGCCGGTTTGGCGGCGCGGGCATGGCCGCGACCTATGTGGCGGACATGCGCGAGGAGCTCGCCCGGGGCAACAGGACCATCCTCTCGGACAGGCTCCGGCAGGAGCTCGGCAGCTGCCTCGCAAGAGGCGAGCAGGCCATGCTCTTTCTGAACCGGCGCGGCTATGCGGGCTTCGTCAGCTGCCGCCAGTGCGGCTTTGTGGCCAGGTGCCCGCACTGCGACGTGTCTCTGACCCGGCACATGAACGGGCGGCTCGTCTGCCACTACTGCGGCTACAGCACAGCCGACCTTAAGGTCTGTCCGTCCTGCGGAAGCCGCTACATCGGCGGGCTCACCATCGGGACCGAGCAGGTGGAGGAGCTGGTGGGGAAGGAGTTTCCCGAAGCCAGGATCCTGCGCATGGATATGGACACCACC
>CACXEL010000280.1 GCA_902766655.1 uncultured Lachnospiraceae bacterium
CGATCCGGTATCGGCTCTCCCGGTCCCGCCTGCGTCTTCCGCGGATCCGTCGTCTGTCGAAGCCGGCGCCGCATCATTCCCGGCCGGACTCTCAGAGCCATCGATGGCGGTATCAGAGGCCTCTTCCGGGGATTCGCCGTCAGGTGAAGCCTCTGTCAGGTCGGTCTTCGATCCTCCCAGTCCCTCCGGATCGTCTCCCTCCTCGGAGACACCCGGTTCCGAAGCTCCCGGGGTCGGCGCTTCGGTGGCAGTCTCAGCGGAAATCGCCTCGGAAGCACTCTGCCCTGCCTGCTCCTGCTTTCGGATCCGCCCGGCCATGCCGACGGCGACCGCCGCCGCCACCACCAGGACCGCGGCCAGCGCGATGAGCACTATGTTCTGTAATTTGTTGTGATCTCGATTTTTAATGTCGCACCTCTGTCTCTTTGCCGGGACCTTGTCCGAACGACTTTTCTCTCCAAATAAACAAGGACCGCGCTTCCGGCCCGGCAAAAGCATCTGACTATTTAAGAATTTTTCGGTATATTCCTGACAAAAATTATAACATTGCGACGATTCTGCATCAAGGGACAATGCGGAATGCAGAGAAAAAAGTTAGTTTTCAAAGTGTCCGGCCGGAGGCCTCATAGAGCAGCGCGTTCACGATCGCGGCCGCAACGCCGCTGCCTCCCTTGCGCCCCAGGGCGACGATGGCCGGAACGCCTGCCCGCCGTGCTGCCGAAAGGAGCTGCTCCTTGCTCTCCACCACGTTCACGAAGCCGACGGGCACGCCGATCACCAGCGCCGGCCGGAAGCCTTCGGAAATGAGCTCCGTGAGCCGGATCAGGGCTGTGGGTGCATTTCCCACGGCAAAAACGGCGCCGGGGTGGCGCTCTGCCGCCAGGCCCATGGCCGCGTAAGCTCTGGTGGTGCCGGCCTCTTTTGCCGCCGCAGCCACCTCGGGATCCGCCATATAGCAGACCGCCTGTCCACCGAAGCCCGCCAGCGTTGTCTTGCTGACCCCGGCGAGCGCCATATTGGTGTCAGTGACGACAGTGCAGCCTTCCCGCAGGGCCTTTTGGGCCAGCCCGACCGCGCCGTCGGTGAAGACCAGGTTGTCGGCATATTCAAAATCGGCCGTCGTGTGGATAACGCGCTTTACCACCGCTGCGCGGTCCGGCGGCACCTCCCGCCCCATGGCCGCAAGCTCCGATGCGATGATCCGCATGCTCTCCTTCTCGATCTCACCGGGCAGTATGATTCTCTCACTCATTTTCCTTCTCCCTGAGCCCCATGATCCGATAAATGTAATCCATGTCCAGGTGCTCCCGCACCACATCCGCCAGCAGGTCATACTGGCGCTCCCGGTAGGCCTGCCGGTCCTCGGAGGGGCCGGCGGTCAGATCGATCCCCCGGCGGTCTGCCAGAAAAGAAGCCAGCCTGTCCACCAGGGCGCCGCTGTCAAACAGGCCGTGCATGTAGGTGCCGGCGACATTTCCCAGGACAAAGCCGTCTGGGCGGCCGTCCTCTGTCAGGCAGAAGGGAATGCATCCAGGCGCAGCCTGCCTGTCAACCATCGCAGTTCGGTCGGCACACTGCGAAATCTCCGCACACAAAGAAGTCCTGCCTGTATGAATCTCGTAACCGTCAATCATGAGAGTGCTTCCGACGAACGCATCCCTCGCTGAGAGGTCTGCGCCGGTTTCGTTCTCTGCGGCCTTTTCCGGAGCATCCGCTGAAGGTCCTCCGGCCTCCGGGCGGGGCTTCTCCGGCGAGGCGAACACGCTCTCCGTGACCCTGGCCCGGACACGCCGGCGGATCTTCTCCCCTTCAAAGACGGTGGTTATGGGCAGAAGGTCCAGGCCGGGCATCTCCCCGCCGCCGTCGGAGCCCGTTGGGTCGGACAGCCACCTGCCCAGCATCTGGTATCCGCCGCAGACCCCGAGGACAGGCGTACCGCCGGCAGCCAGGCGCCGGACGGCACCGGCGAAGCCGGTCTCCCGGAGCCACCTCAGGTCCGCCATGGTGGACTTGGTCCCGGGCAGGATCACCAGGTCAGGTGCGCCAAGATCCTTGATGGCGGAAACGTATCGGACACCCAGCGCCGGATGCTCCTCCAGGGGCGAAAAATCCGTAAAGTTCGAGATCCTGGGCAGGCGGATGACGGCGATGTCCAGGAGAGATCGGGTCTCATTTTTCGAAAGGCGGGTGGAGAGGGAGTCCTCGTCGTCTATATCCACCTGCATGTAGGGCACCGTGCCCACCACGGGCACGCCGGTCAGGTCCTCGATCATGGCGATGCCTGGCTCAAGGATCGACGGGTCTCCCCGGAACTTGTTGATGATGGTGCCCTTGACGCGGGCGCGCTCCTCCGCCGTCAGCAGCGCGATGGTTCCGTAGAGCTGGGCGAAGACGCCGCCCGGATCGATGTCGCCGGCCAGAAGGACCGGGGCGTCGACCAGCGAAGCCAGACCCATGTTGACGATATCGTCCTGCTTCAGGTTGATCTCTGCGGGGGAGCCGGCGCCCTCGATGACGATGACGTCATTTTCCGCGGCCAGAGAATGGTAGGCGACCAGGATGTCGGGAATGAAAGCCTTCTTCATCTTAAAGTAATCCCGTGCCCGGTAGTCTCCGCGGACCTCCCCGTTCACGATGACCTGGCTGCCCACGTCGCTGGAGGGCTTGAGCAAAATGGGATTCATGCGGACGTCCGGCTCCTTCCCGGCCGCCTCCGCCTGGACCGCCTGGGCCCGCCCCATCTCGCGGCCGTCGGCGGTGACGCAGGAGTTGAGCGCCATGTTCTGGCTCTTGAAGGGAGCGACGCGAAAGCCGTCCTGCCGGAAGATCCGGCACAGAGCCGTGACCAGAAGGCTCTTCCCGGCGCCTGACATGGTGCCCTGGATCATAATGGATGCTGCCATAGTTCACTCCTCGCATTGTCTGATGGAAAAAGGGGCCGATTTTCACGCTTCCCGAAGCAAGGGAGTATCCGGCTCCACCGGCCTCCGGCACGGAAAACCCGTTCACTCCTGCCTCATCCGGCACGTTTCGCGCAGGAAGGGCAGCAGGCGGTCATTCTTCTCCCGGGTCAGGACCGCGATCCGGTACCAGCCCGGCGCAAGCCCCCTGAAATTCCTGCAGTCGCGGATAAAAATGTCCGCCTCGGCCGCTTTCGCGGCCAGCTCTTCGTCCCCCGCATAAAAGAGCAGGAAATTGGCCTGCCCGTCCACGACGCGAAGTCCCATTCCGCGGAGGGCGGCGGCAAGGTACGGGCGCTCCACGGCTATCAGTCCCCGCAGCTCGTCCGCGTAGGCGGTCTCCCCCAGGGCCGCGATACCGGCGGCCTGGGCCAGGGCCGAGACGGACCAGGGCGGGCCGGCGGTCTTCATTTTAATAAGAAGCTTCTCGTCCGCGCAAACGCACCAGCCAATCCGCACGCCCGCGCACCCGTAGCATTTGGTAAATGCGGACACCACCACGAGCGCCGCTGACCGCTCGCCGGCCATGGTCAGCTCATCGCGCTCCGGCAGGAAGTCCAGAAAGCACTCGTCCACCATGAGCCGGGCGCCGGCCGCCTCGCACCGCCGGAGAATCTCCTCGAGCAGAGCCCGGTCTGTGGTGAGCCCCGTCGGATTGTTGGGCTGGGCCAGCACCACCAGGTCCACCCCGGGATGGATCATCGGCAGGATATCCTCGTGGACCCTCAGGTCCTCGTGCGATGTCAGCAGGTAAAACTCCGACCGGCAGCCCGCGGCCGTCAGGGCAGCCTCGTACTCCGAGAAGCCCGGCGCCGCCAGAAGTGCCCGCCGGGGCCTCAAAGCGTAGGCCAGCCGGTAAATGAGATCCGCCGCCCCGTTCCCGCAGAGGATCCACTCTGCCGGAACACCCAGATGCCCGGCCAGGGCCTGGCGAAGAGCCGTGGACTCGTCGTCCGGATAGCGGTCCGCGCCGAAGGCGGCTCGGGCGATGGCGTCCCGGACAGCGGACGGCATTCCCAACGGACTGACGTTCTGCGAGAAGTCCAACGGCCGTCGGCCGGTCTGCGCTTCGTAAGCGTAGGTGGCGCCGCCGTGGGGCGGGTAAACTGTTGGATTATCCATATATGTCTCCTCAGGCCAACATTGCTCCCGGCATGCGGCTCACCGTAATGCCGAAGCCAGACCTCGGTTCGGCGCCGGTCTCGAAATGCTTCTGTCACCGCCGGACATCAAAGTCAGCACTTACCTCTAAATACTGCTCACCAGGGAACTACCGCCGCCAGCACGCAGGCCAGCGCCACCCCAAGAATACTGCTCACCAGAAAGATCCGGTTGGCGGCATCGATATCGTCGGTACTGATTTCCCTTCGGGCGTCGCCGATGTATGGCTTGTCGCAGCGCCTGCCGAAATAGACGGCCGGGCCGGCCAGCCTGAGCCCTAAGGCGCCGGCCATCACCGACTCGGTCTGGGCGGAATTGGGGCTTGCGTGATTGAGCCGGTCGCGCTTCCAGATCCTGGCCGCACCGGCCGCATCCTTCCCGGTCATGAGGGCAGCCGCCATCATGACGAAGGCGCCGAGCCTGGCCGGGACGAAGCCCGCGGCATCGTCCAGATGGGCGGCCGCGCGGCCGAACCAGAGGTAGCGGTCATTTTTGTAGCCGACCATGCTGTCCATGGTGTTGACGGCCTTGTAGGCCAGGGCCAGCGGCGCGCCGCCCAGGGCCATGTAAAAGAGGGGCGCCATGACGCCGTCGGAGAAATTCTCGGCGACGGTCTCCACGCACGCGCGCAGGATCCCCTTCTCATCCAGGACCGACGTGTCGCGCCCTACGATCCGGGCGACGGCAGTCTGCCCGGCATGCAGCCCCTCCTGCTCCAGGGCCTTTTTGACGCCCCGGCTCTCCTTGAGCATGTCCCGGACCGCGATGGCCTGGTAGCACCAGATGGTGTTCACAGTGAGGGCGGCCACCGGGTGAATGCGCCCGGCCAGCCACAGCACGCCCCCGGTCACCAGGAAGGTGCCGACGGGCATCACGAAGGCCAGCACCCGCCCCGCCATGAGAAGCCCCTTCTCGTTATCGGGAAATAAGACCCTGAGCCGCCTTTCCAGGTCACTGATAAAACGCCCCATGATCACGACCGGATGCGTGAGCACCGGCGGATCCCCGAAAATGAGATCCAGAACGAAAGCCAGGGCGATTGAGAAAACCTGCATAACTCTCCTTTTCTGACAGATGTTTGTACCCGTGTGGCATGCCGCCTCCACAGATGGCGGGCGGCGAACCGGTTCTTCAGAGCCGCACCGTAAGCCGCAGCCCCTGCCCCGGCGGCGTCTGCCACATGTAATATGGCCGGTCTCCCGGTCCGTATTTGTCCAGAAATGCCATCTGCACGCCGCCGTGGGCCACGATCACCACCGGCTTCCCCGGCTCAGCCGCCTCAAGGATTCGGAAAATGGCCTTCTCCACGCGGTCCGTGAACATTTTCCGGCTCTCCCCGCCCGGGCAGACACCCTCGCAGCCGCCCTCGACCCAGGCCCGGTAGTCCGGATCCGCCTCCATCTCGTCCGCGGTCCGCCCGTCAAAAATGCCGAAATCGATCTCCATGAGGTCCGGCACCGCCACCTGGCTCGCCCCGGGAAAGAGGATCCCCGCGGTCTCCCGGCACCGGCTGAGCGGGGAAACGAAGACCTTCTCCGGCGAGAGCTTCGCCCTCCCAAGGCCGGCTCTGGCCTCCTCCGTCAGGGGAATATCCGCCTGCCCCTGATACCGGCGGGCGGCGTTGTAGGCTGTCTGGCCGTGGCGAATCAGATACAGCGTGTGGGAGAAGCCATGCGCAGCGGCAGGGCTGGGCGCCTCCCGGTCCCAGGGTTCGACCTCCAGCACCTCCAGTTCCGGAAGCTGCCTGCCCTGAAAGGCTCCGGGAGCAGGTAGTTCGCCCTTCAGGACCTGCCCGATCCCGCACACAACGCGCACCACGACGTGGGCCCGCGCAGCCAGCAGCTGGCTCAGCTGCCCCGCCGCCTCCCGCCGCGCGCGCTCGCCCCTGTCCAGGGGTATGACGCCGCAGCCGATCTCCGTGGCAATCACGATCTCCGTTGTCGACAGGGAGTCGGCCAGGACGTGGAGGTTGTCCTCATTTTTCACCAGGTCCTGGACATCCCAGACCGCCAGCGCGGAGAATTCCTCCAGCGTAAGCCCGAGCGCCTTCCTGATATACTCCTTTTTGCCCGCGTAGAGGGGCCCGGTCACAAAAATCATAGATCCTCCCCCATCAGATCGCGCTCACAAGCAGCGGCACGATCACGTAACAGGCCAGCATGGCCGCCTCACAGACCACCAGGAACCAGCCGGCCAGGTCGCCGGTGATGCCGCCGAACCTGCGCTTCGCCAGGCTCCCATAGTAGAAGAACACGCCCACCGCAGCCGCCAGCATGGCGACGCCGGCCACCCCCTGGACCGCCAGGGCCAGGGCCAGAACAGCCGTCATGCCCGACAAAATCGTCCTCGCCCTGCCCCGGGCGGCCTCCGTTGCGAAGGTATGGGCCAGCCCCGTATTCTTCGCCATGGGAAAGGAAGCCACCGCCAGCCCCGAAAGACATCTGGAAAAGACGAACATGGCTACAAGAAGCCCCGGCCTGAGAGGCGCCGCGCTCCAGAGCCCGAAGACCAGAATCATCAGCGTGATCAGCCGGATCACGCCGAAGGCCCCGATGTGCGGGTCCTTCATGATGGCCAGCCCCCGCTCCGGGGACGTGTGGGCAGCCAGCGCGTCCGACGTGTCCGCGAACCCGTCCAGGTGGATGCCTCCCGTCAGGACGACCGGCACCGCGGTGAGGACTGCCCCCGCCAGCACCGGCGGAAACATGAACCTCCGGCAGACCAGGGCACACCCCCACTCCGCAAGGCCGATCACCGCGCCTACCAGCGGGAAGGCGCAGAGGGAGAAGCGCATGTTCCGCTCATTCCAGTCAATGACCGGCATGGGTATGGCCGAAAACATGGAGAATGCCACCACGATTGTTTCCAAAAAAGCGCGCAAGACGGTTTTTCCTCCGTACTATCTTCTTTTTAATATGTTTGGCACCCCGCAGACGACCTCGACGACCAGGTCCGCCTCCGCGGCCACCGCGATTGCGACCTCCGCCAGCTCCCGGAGATAGTTATCCGTCTCCTCTGGATAGCGGATCCCATCGCTCATGAGGTCGCCGGTGACAATGGTCAGGTGCCGGCCCTCCTCCCGCAGGTGCCGGAGACCGGCCAGGACCGCCGCCTTCCCGCCGCCCTCCTCCGAGAAGGTCTCGTTGGCCATGAGGTTGGGCAGGTCCTCGAGAAGAACGTTGGCGCCGCTGAGGCCGGTCAGCGAGGCCAGGTCCCTCGGACGCTCAATTGTCCGGAAGCCCCTTCCGGCCCGCCTGGCCCGGTGCTTCTCGATGCGGGCGGCCGCCTCACGCCCGAAAGGCTCCATGACGGCCAGGTATACCCTCTCGCCGTCCAGTCCCAGCACGTGCTGCTCCGCATATTCACTTTTTCCGCTGGCGGCGCCGCCGATCACGAGCGTCATCATGGCAGGTCCCTCACTTCATATGCACATATCAATCCCAGCTCGATGATTCCCGCAAAGCTATGCGTATCTAAAAACCGTCAGGGCCCTTATGTCCTGACGGTACCTGTTCAATTTCATTCGCTTCAATCGGAGGAAAACAGCTTTTCCTGATACTCCCCCCGCTCGTCAGATGGTATGTCCAGTAGATCCATCGCCTCCGCTGCAGACATTTTCTGGAGATTCATTATTGTTTTGATGGCCTTGATTTCGCGGATCATAGCTTTCTCGCGCTCTTCCTGGCGGCCTTCCAAGCGTCCTTCCCGGAGGCCTTCCAAACGTCCTTCTTCTCTTCCTTTGATCATTCCGCGCTCCTCTGCGCGGTCCAGTACTTCACACATATTCTCAGGCTTACCTCCTTCCTCATTCAGCATCTCGGCATAACGATCGTCACGCGTCAATGCAGACATTAGCTTCAGGACTTCATCCACGTGTTTGAATTTTACCGGATCTGTGGGTCTGTAGTCGGGGTTCTTTCTGCTGTGAACGAAGTAATCCGCTACGACCTTGAAGTCACTGTGGAAATAGTTAATCGCTTCTTCCGCCAGGAAGGCAATCTCAAAAACGTTGATCCGGTAGTCACTCACAAACGGACTGAATTCCTCCGGCACACATACAGCGTCGTAGATTGTCCTGTTCTTTCCCCAGCGGCTGCTCCCGAAATGCAGGACCAGGGTCAGGACCGGATACCGCTCAGATTCCGCCAGCTCTGCCCGGTATTGAGCCCCGTCATAGCCGATTACCCTCAGCGGCATATCACGGTCATAATCTGTCTGATTCTCGATGCCGAGAAAAGCAATCCTGACATTGATTTGATTTCCGTCTTTGGCGAGCCAGTACTTTGAGACGTCTCTCTCCTGCTCATGGATCTCTCCGTCTGCCTTGTACATGGAGAATGGCTGGGCGTCCGTCAGGTCCTCCTCCCGAAGGACCGGCCTCCCTCTGAAGAGGAGTCCGTTCACAATGTCAGCGAATACGTCATTCATTGCCTCCAGCGTCTTTTCTGTCATATCTTTCGCACCCAAAAACCGTCACCTCCCTGAATGATACGGTGGAAAAAGATATGCCATCACAAGTATGATAGCAACCCTGCGCCGGGAATTCAATGCATCCCCGGTGCAATGTGCCATGAAAGATATCACTTTTCAGGACGCTTGTCTCCGGATCTATGCGAAGTCGATAAGATAATGTTATTAATCCGCGATATCCGATAAGATAGTGTTATAGACTTCCCGCCCGCTCCTGTTCCGTGTAGGCCTCGATACCAAGCTGCCCGAAGGTGTGGCCGCTGTGGTAGACCCGCAGGGCCATCTGGAGGAGCGGCAGAAAGGCCACGGCGCCGCTGCCCTCGCCAAGGTGCAGGCCGGCCCGGAGGACGGGCTTCATTTCCAGGGCATCAGCCAGATATTGAGCGGCCGGCTCGCCGGACATATGCGTGGGAAATGCAGCCATCCTGGCCCCCCGCGCCATCCGCACCGCCGCCAGGGCCGCCGCCATGGAAATGACACCATCCACAAGGACCGGCACCTGATAAAGGGCGCCGCCCAGGAAGAGCCCGCACATGGCGGCTATGTCCAGCCCGCCCAGGTCCGCCAGCAGGCGAAAAGCCCTCTCCCCGGAAGGACCGGGCCCCCCTTCTTCCTGCCGGCTCAGGGCCCTCTCGATCACGCGGAGTTTCCGGGCAAGCCCTTCGTCGCTGAGGCCGGCGCCGCGCCCGGCCACCTGGACTGCGCTCTTTCCCAGGAGGGCGGCTGTCAGAGCCGCGGCGGTGGTCGTGTTCCCGATGCCCATCTCGCCTGTGAGGACCAGGTCGTGGCCTTCATTTTTCGCTGCCCGGACCAGGTCGATGCCGACGCGGATAGCCGCCAGGGCTTCCGCCTCCGTCATGGCCGGCTCGCAGGCGATATTGCCTGTCCCGTTGCGGATCCGCCGGGGCAGGACCCCCTTGTGGCCGGCATAATCCAGGATTCCCAGGTCCACCGGCACAACCCGGCAGCCGGTCCCGGCGGCCATGTGGTTCACGGTGCTGGTGCCCTCACCCAGGGCGTCCGCCACCGCCTGCGTGACCGTGTGGTCAGACTGGCTGACGCCCTCCCGTATCACGCCGTTGTCAGCGCAGCAGACAAAAAGGACCGGCCGGTCGGCCGTGACGCAAGGGTCGCCGGTAAGGGCGGCCATGTCAGAGACCATTTCTTCGAGGGCGCCCAGGGAGCCGAGCGGCTTGGCCAGGGCATTCCAGTTCTTCTTTGTCTGCCGCCTGGCATTCTCATTTGCCGGGCAGATCTCCCGGAGCTGGTCCTCCAGCGATTCCCATGCACTCATGCCCTTTTCTCCCTGCACCTCCTGTACGCGGCCGCCGCATCGACGAATCTCTCCGCGAGAGGCAGGTCACCTGCCAGCGACAGGTGCGGAAATGCCGCATACATGTGATCATTTACAAACCCGCAGCTCACAGCCCTGGTCCCGTCCGGCTTCGCGGAAATGAGGCCCGCCCCCTTGTCCGAGGACTCATAATAGTGAAACTCATGGCAGGGCACCCGCTCGCCGCGCCGCACCAGCATGGAATCCGTCTCAGATGTCAGGCAGGCGTAGCCGAAGCGGACCAGGCGCTTTTCCTTGTGGGCCCGGCCCGGAAGAAAGCCGACCATATCCGCGGACTCATCCTGACAGCCATCCGGCTCGAGCGTCTGCCCCAGATAGAGAAAGCCGCCGCACTCGGCCAGGACGGGAAGCCCGGCCTTAAGATGGCGGAGAATGTCCGTCCGCATGGCTTCATTTTCCGAGAGTTCCCGGGCGTAGAGCTCGGGGTAGCCGCCGCCCAGGTAGAGGGCGTCCGTCTCCCGGGGCAGACCGGCGTCGCGCAGAGGGCTGAAAAAGGCCAGCTCCGCGCCTGACCGCCGAAGGGCCTCGAACCCGCTCTCATAATAGAAGGAAAAGGCCTCGTCCCGCGCGACCGCGATCCGGCAGCGGGGGGCAGCTGTCACAGAAAAAGCTCCCTCACGACCGGCCTCCGGAGCAAAATGCTCTGCGCAGGGCTCGTCCTTCACACCCGCGCATTCCGCAGCAAGACTCCCTGTGCGAGAGGCTGCCTCCCCACGTCCAGCTTCCTGGTCAAGCCGGGGCGCGCGCGACGCGATCTCCAGGAGCCGGTCAAAATCGATGCCAGCTTCCGCCGCATCCGCCGCCACGCGGACCCTGTCCGAAAGATCCTCGATCTCCCCGGCCGTGATGAGGCCCAGGTGCCGGGACCCGATGGCCGCCTCGGGCATTTCCGGGAGGAAGCCAAGGACAGGGATTTCATTTTCCCGCTCGATGATGGGCTTCAGGTGATCGTGCAGCCGCCGGGAGCACCGGTTCAGGATCACGCCGGCGATGCCCGCCCCCTCGCGAAAGGTCTGCATCCCGCGCAGCTTGGCCGCCAGCGTAAGGCTCTCCCCCTTGGGCGTCACCACCAGGATCACCGGTGTCTCCGTAAGGAGCGCGATCCGGTAGGCGCTGGCCTCGTCGGTCCCTCCGATTCCGTCGTAATAGCCCATGGCGCCCTCTATGACGACCTGCCCGGCGGCCGCGATCTCACGCCTGACCTGGACCTCTCCCATGAGAAAGAGGTCCAGATTCCGGCAGGGCACCCCCAGGAGACGGCTGTGGAACATGGGATCGATGTAGTC
>CACXEL010000281.1 GCA_902766655.1 uncultured Lachnospiraceae bacterium
CCGCCTCACCCCGGCGGAGTTGGAAGATGCCTCCGGAGCCCGGAGCTGGGTGGACGTCTGCAAGGCGGTCGAATAAGAGAACAATTCACCACTTATAAAAAATACAGGAGGTGTTCTATGAGAATCCTTGATTTGATGGGCGCCTGGACCTTGTCCAGGGCGGACGGTTCCGACTCTGTTCCGGTCCGCATTCCCGGCTCCGTCGTGACCGGTTACATGGGGGCGGGGCTCCTGGAAGACCCCTACTGGCGCCTCAACGAGTGGGAGACCCTGCCCATTTTCCGCGAGGACTATGTATTCACGAGAATCTTTGACCTGCCGGCGGATATTCTGGGGGAGGAACGTGTGGACCTGGTGGCCGACCCCGAGACCCTGGACACCCTCTGCACCATTTCCATCAACGGCAGGCTGATCGCGTCCACCGACAACATGCACTGCGGGTACCGCTTCCCGGTCAAGGAGGCCCTGACGGCCGGCGCCAACGTCCTCAGGATCGAGATCAAGTCCCCCATCGTCTACTGTGAGCAGAAGCTCAGGGAGCACAACCGTGACCTCCACTACGTGGCCTCCGGCGCCATCGAGGGAAATGAATACCTCCGCAAGCCCCACTCCATGTTCGGCTGGGACTGGGGCATCCAGCTACCCGACAGCGGCATTTACCGGTCCCTGCGGCTTGAGGCGGCCAGCGGGCCTGCCATCGGAGACGTGAAAATCGGCCAGCGCCATGAGGATGGTCTGGTCACCGTCGACGTCCTCGTCAGGGCTGATTACCTGGAAGGACGCGCCTGCCGCGTCAAGGCGGAGCTCACGCCGGATCCGGACACGGTCAGCGGACCCGTCTACGAGGAGACTGTTTATGGGTTCGGTGAGATCCCGGCGGGCGGGGAGTCTGTCTGCATTTCCCTGGAGGTCAAAGAGCCCAGGCTCTGGTGGCCCAACGGGCTGGGTGAGCAGGCCCTCTACGACCTGTCCGTGACGCTCATGGATGAGGAGGGAGCGGCGCTCGACGTCTCCGACAAGACCATCGGCCTCCGCACCGTCACCGTCCGCCAGGAGGAGGACGAGTGGGGCAGGGAGTTCACCTTCGTCGTGAACGGGGTGCCGGTCTTCATGAAGGGCGCCAACTACATTCCCGAGGACGCGGTCTATCCGCGGATCACCCGGGAGACCAGCTGGACCCTGGTCGCCGACTGCGCCCGTGCCAACTACAACATTCTCCGCGTCTGGGGCGGCGGCTACTATCCCAGCGACGACTTCTACGACGCCTGCGACCGGTACGGCATCCTCGTCTGGCAGGACTTCATGTTCGCCTGCAACGTCTACATCGGCGACGAGGCGTTCACGAAGAGCATCGAGAAGGAAGCCATTGACAATGTGAAGCGTCTGCGCCACCATGCCGCCCTGGCCCTCTGGTGCGGCAACAACGAGTGCGAGCAGGGCTGGGTCATGTGGGAAGGCTTCGGCGACGGTGAGCCCCTGGCCAAGGACTACTACCGCCTGCTCTTCGAGGAGATGTTCCCCAGGGTCGTGGCCGAATACGACGGCTCGACCTTCTACTGGCCCTCCTCCCCCTCCTCGGGCGGCAATTTCGACGATCCGATGAGCGAGGAGAAGGGCGACGCCCATTACTGGGAGGTCTGGCACGGCCTGCGTCCCTTCTCGGACTTCAAGAAGCACTTCTTCCGCTACCAGTCTGAGTTCGGCTTCGAGGCTCTCCCGGCCATGAAGACAATCAAGGACTTCACCGAGCCGGCTGACCGTAACTTCTACAGCCCCGTCATGGAGAACCACGACAAGTGCTTCTACGGCGACGCCAAGATCATGTGGTACATGGCGGACCACTTCCGCTTCCCCAAGGACTTTGAGAACCTGGTCTACGTGAGCGAGGTCCTGCAGGCCTACGGGATCACCCTGGCCTGTGAGCACCTGCGCCGGATCCGGCCCCGCTGCATGGGTACCACCTACTGGCAGGTCAACGACAACTGGCCGGTGACATCCTGGGCCAGCATCGACTACACCGGCCGCTGGAAGGCCCTCCACTACGCGGCTGCCCGCTTCTACGCGCCCATCGTGACCAGCATCGACGTCCATGACGGCCGGGCCGACCTGTATGTGGTCAACGATACCCTGGAGAAGAAGGACTTTGTGGCTTCCCTCAAGCTCCGGGCCCTCGATTTCACGGTGGTCGACGAGTGGCACCGGGAAGGCACGGTGGAGGGGGGCAGTTCCGTGAAGCCCATCTCCATGCCGACCGAAGCTATGAAGGGAAAGGAGCCCTATGTGTTCCTCGAGGCCACGGTAGTCCTTTCGGACGGCCAGGTCCTCCGCAACGTGGAGACCCTGAAGGCCTACAGGGAGCTGGAGCTGGCCGAGCCCACGGTGAGCATCGAGGTGGAGGAGCTCATGGACCGCTTCCGCCTGGTCATGGCAGCGGACACCTTCACGCCCTACATCTACCTGGATTTCGACAACGCGGACGTTCTCTTCAGCGACAACTATTTCACCATCTCGAACCCGGAACCGGTCGTTGTGGATATCCTGAAGTCGGATATCCGGGCGGGATACCTGGCGGACGCCGAGGACGTGGCGGAACGGCTCAAGGTCATCACCCTCTACGATTCCTACCGGTGAGCGGTAGCACCCGCGTCCGGAGACTGAGCGGTATCGCGAAAGGCTGATCCTGATGCCCCGGGGATTGGGACGACCGGCTTTTTCCGGCCGGTGAGAGGTATTGACAAGAGCCGGTCCGGCGTTTACAATTATTGGGAACAAGGGAGTTCA
>CACXEL010000282.1 GCA_902766655.1 uncultured Lachnospiraceae bacterium
AAGGCGGCAGGCGAAAGGATCCGCACGGAGCTCACCAAGCTGGTATCCGCCCACGCCAAGGATTATCTCCAGGACAGCATCATCACGACCCGCGACGGCCGCTACTGTATCCCGGTCAAGACCGAGCACAAGGCCTCCGTGCCGGGCATCGTCCACGACATGAGCGCCTCCGGCTCCACCCTCTTCATCGAGCCGGCCTCCGTGGTCAGGCTCAACAACGACATCCGGGAGCTGGAGCTGGCCGAGCAGAAGGAGATCGAGGTCATCCTGGCCCGTCTTTCCGAGTCCCTGGCCGAGGCGGGTGGCCTGATCCGCCAGGACTATGAGGTGCTCTCCGCCCTTGACTTTATTTTCGCCCGCGCCTCCCTGGCCCTGGAAATGAACGCCGTCCGTCCCCTGATCGGTGATGACGGCATCATTGACCTCAGGAAGGCCCGGCACCCGCTGATCCCCAAGAAGAAGGTCGTCCCCATCGACGTCAGGGTCGGCGAAACCTTCGACCTCCTGGTCATCACGGGTCCCAACACCGGCGGCAAGACCGTCACCTTGAAGACCACCGGTCTCCTTGTCCTCATGGGCATGGCCGGCCTCCACATACCGGCCGCCGACCGCAGCCGCATCGCCCTCTTCAGGGAGGTCTACGCGGACATCGGCGACGAGCAGAGCATCGAGCAGAGCCTGTCCACCTTCTCCTCCCACATGACCAACATCGTGGAGTTCCTGGAGGCGGCCGACACCGACTCCCTGGTCCTCTTCGACGAGCTGGGAGCCGGCACGGATCCGACGGAGGGCGCGGCCCTGGCCGTGGCCATCCTGGACAGCCTCCACCAGCGTGGCGTCCGCTGCATCGCCACCACCCACTACAGCGAGATCAAGATCTACGCCCTCCGGACGGAAGGCGTTGAGAACGCCTCCTGCGAATTCGATGTGGCCACCCTCTCCCCCACCTACCGTCTCCTCATCGGCGTGCCCGGGAAGAGCAATGCCTTCGCCATCTCCAAGAAGCTGGGGCTGCCGGAGAGTATCATCGAGGACGCCAGGTCCCTCCTGTCTGACCAGGCGGAGACCTTCGAGGACGTCATTTCCGACCTGGAGACGACCAGAATCAATCTGGAGAAGGAGCGGCAGGAGGCGGAAGCCACCCGCCGGGAGATCGACAGGCTGAAAAAAGACCTGGAGTACCAGAAGGAACATCTGGCCGAGCAGAAGCAGAAGCTGATCGCAGAGTCCTCCGTGGAGGCCAGGAAGATCCTCCAGGATGCCAAGGATTACGCTGACAAGACCATCAGCTATTTCGCCAAGCACGGCGGCATCGCCTCCGGCAAGGAGATGGAGCAGCAGCGCGAAGGTCTCAGGAGCCGGATTGGAGACATGAACAAGAACATCGGCGACATCAAGGGTGCCGACGACAATAAGACCGGCAATCTCCGCCCCCAGGACATCCACATCGGCGACGCCATCCGCGTCATCAGTCTCAATCTCAAGGGCACCGTCAGCACGCTTCCCGATGCCAAGGGGTACTTATTTGTCACACTTGGCATCATGCGGACCAAGGTGCGTCTCAATGACCTGGAGAAGATCGCCGAGGCTGACATCACCGCGCCCGGCCTGAAGCACACCTCTTCGGGCAAGCTCCGTATGAGCAAGTCCTCCTCCGCCACCATGGAGATCAACCTCCTCGGCAAGACCGTCGACGAGGCCTGCATGGAGCTGGATAAGTTCCTGGACGACGCAGCCCTGGCCCACCTGCCCAGCGTGCGGATCGTCCACGGCAAGGGGACGGGCGCCCTCCGCAAGGGCGTCCAGCAGTACCTGCGCCGCAACAAACATGTCAAGTCCTTCCGCCTGGGCGAGTACGGCGAAGGCGATGCCGGCGTGACGATCGCCGAGCTCAAGTAAGGATCTGCACGCAGAGCTCATATAAGGGTCTGCACGCCGAGCCGGCGTGACGGGCGCCGGACTTATGCCAGGGGCTGCCCGCAGCGCCGGGTTTCAGGAGCCGCGGGCCAATGCCGAAGCATGGTTCGTTTCGCATGTTGGCATTTGCAGCATGTAAGAATAAGGGAGTAAAGGAATGGCAAACAAGCAGAAGATCCTGATCGTCGACGACGATCTCAACATTTCGGAGCTCATTTCCCTCTATCTGACCAAGGAAATGTACGAGACCCGGACTGCGGCAGACGGCTATGAGGCTCTGGACTTTTTCGAGAGTTTCTCACCGGACCTGGTGATCCTGGATCTCATGCTGCCCGGCAAGGACGGCTACGAGGTCTGCCGGGAGATCCGCCAGCGCCGGGACACGCCTATCATCATGCTCTCGGCCAAGGGAGAGACCTTTGACAAGGTCCTGGGGCTGGAGCTGGGCGCCGACGACTATATCATCAAGCCCTTTGACGCCAAGGAGCTGGTGGCCCGTGTCAAGGCGGTCCTCCGGCGCTACGTCAAGGCACCCGAAGCCCGACGCGAAGTGCCCGCGGGCGTGGATATGGTCGAGTATCCCGGTCTCATCATCAACCAGACCAACTACTCTGTCATCTACAACGGGAAAAATGTAGACATGCCTCCCAAGGAGCTGGAGCTCCTCTATTTCCTGGCCTCCCAGCCCAACCGGGTCTTCACCCGCGAGCAGCTCCTGGACCACATCTGGGGCTACGAGTATGTCGGCGATACCCGGACCGTGGACGTCCACATCAAGCGTCTCCGCGAGAAGATCAAGGACCAGCGAGGCTGGTCCATCGCCACGGTCTGGGGCATCGGCTATAAGTTCGAGGTAAAGGAGGGCTGATCCCTCCTTTATTTTCAGTGTGGGACACAGAGGACAGACCCCGTTGTTCCATTAAATGAAGCGACGGGGCCTGTCCCCTGTGTTTCACCGGATGCTCACCAAAGGATTCTGTCTATTATGAAGCGTTACCTCTACCTCAAATTCATTGGCGCCTACGCGATCCTGGCCTTCCTCATGTTCTTCGTCGTGGAATCCCTGGGCACGGAGCTGCTCACGAGACGAATGGTGACCCAGCATGCCCAGGACCTCTACGTCGAGGCCAACCGCCTGTCGACGGCCGGGGCCAGGTCCTATTTCTCCAAGACCGCAACCCTCGAGGACCTCTATGAGAATCTGACCGTCATCGCCAAGGTCTCCGGCACCACCATCCGCCTGATCGACGCCTCCGGCACAGAAATCCTCAACACCGGCCGGGCCCTGAGCAGCAGTCCCCGCACCATAGAGAGCTTCAATTACGCGGCTTTCGGTCCCCAGTACTATGAAATCGGCGACTTTTTCGGGCAGTATGACAGAGATCATCTCAACGTCATGGTGCCGGTGACCAGCGGCCTCCAGACCCGCGGATATCTGGCCGTCAGCCAGAACATGACCCTCATCGACAGTGCCGTCCGTTCCATGCGGACAGCCCTCCTCTGGGTGACCCTGGTCAACTTCCTTCTCTCCTTCGTCATCCTCGTCATTTTCGGTATAAGCGTCTATTCTCCCCTCAGGCAGATCATAGCGGGTGCCCGCCAGTTCGCCTCCGGCAATTTCAGCCATAAGATCTCGGTCTCCTCGCGGGACGAAATGGGCTATCTGGCGGATTCCCTGAACATGATGGCTGTGGAGCTCCAGAAGAACAAGGACTACCAGACCAAGTTCATCTCCAACATCAGCCATGACTTCCGGTCTCCGCTGACCTCCATCAAAGGCTTCACGGAAGCCATGATGGACGGCACCATTCCGCCCGAACTGTATGAGCGCTACCTGAAGATCATCAGCTCCGAGGTCGTCCGTCTGGAGAAGCTCACCCAGTCAATCCTGACATTGAACAGTGCTGACGCCGACAAGGTCGTCCTGAACAAGACCCGGTTCGACATCAACAGCATGCTGCGAAATACCGCAGCGGTCTTTGAAGGCTCCTGCCGGCGCAAGAAGATCGGGATCGACCTGGTCCTGACCGACGATGCCCTCTTCGTCGAAGGAGATAAAGAAAAAATCGAGCAGGTCATCTACAACCTGCTCGACAATGCCATCAAATTTTCCGACAGGGGCTCCCGCATCAAGCTGGAGACCACCCTGCGGCGGGATAAGTGCTACATTTCCGTCAAGGACGAGGGCTGCGGTATCCCGAAGGACGAGCTGCCCAGGATCTGGGACCGCTTCTACAAGACCGATTCCTCCCGCGGTCGGGACAAGACCGGCACCGGCCTCGGCCTGTCCATCGCAAAGGAAATCATAACCGCCCATGGCCAGACCATCTCCGTCATGTCCACGGAAAACGTAGGCACGGAATTCGTCTTCTCACTGGATGCCCGCTGACAGGAAGCTGTCCTCCCTGGGTCTGTCCAGGCAGCGGACGTGGCTCCCGGTCAGGATCAGCCGGTCTGCTGTCCCGTTCAGACTCCCGATGACTGCCCCCGGCAGGCCTGCTGCACGGAGAGCCTCCATGAGCCCGGCTGCGTCCTCCGTAACGGCAAGGACCGCCCCACCTGACAGGGCATAATAGGGATCGATATCGTACAAGTCAAGGATCTCGACCGTCTCCTGACGGATCGGGATCTTTTTCATTTCTACCGTGAGCCCGGCCTTCATATCCTCCGCCATGCGCCAGAGGGCGGAAAAAAGACCTCCCTCCCCCAGTTCCTCCTCCCATAAGGCGCCGGATGCTCTGATCACTGTCAAAGCTTCGGCCGCACTGTCAAGGGTGGGCAGAGCCCGAAGGCAATCAGTAAAAAAGGGAGGGAACCGTTCTGTCAGTTCCCTCTCCCGAAGCCCGAGTATTCGTATGGACGCCTCCAGCGCGATGGGGCCGGAGACGATCAGCGAGCGTGTTGGCATTTTCAGTACCCGTAATCGTTCAGGACCGAGTAGACCCTGTTGATATTGTTGGTGGCAATCGCGGACTCCACCGCGTCCAGGGCAGACTGGGAGCTTGTCTTGCAGCCCACCACATAAGTCAGCGGCGACATGGCGTAATTGCTGTAATTGAAGTCGGTGGATGTAGTCTCCCCATCCACGGTGACGTCCTTCCAGAGACGCGCCTCCAGGCCGGTATGGCCGCTGCTGGAAATCGAGACCTCGCCCATGGGCTTGGAGAGATCCCCGACGATCTTTGTCCCAATCGGCGTCTCCTTTGTGGTCTCACTGCGGTAGCTCACGCTCCGGTTCTCCGGCCTCTCCTCCACGCCGTAAATGCCGACGAAGAGATTGCCGTCCCAGGCGCTCCCGTAGATATAGATGGGATAGTCCAGATTGTTGGTGAACTGGAGGTCTTTACCACCCTCCTGGGAGATGGCGGCATCCATGGCCGGAACAACGTAGTTGACGATCATGGAGTGGGCGCAGCGCATGTCGATCTGGAGCTCAGCCCGGATAAGGGCCATGTAGAGGGTCGTCGAAACCTGGCAGATTCCGCCGCCGTAGGTATCCACGACGGACCCTTCCGCATAGGAAGGCGCCAGGGCATATCCGTTCTCCTCCGAGAAGGGAATGACCTCATCCAGCATGGAGAAAGACTCGCCCGGATAAACAATCTTCCCCGAAATGAGTTCCACGCCGTTGTGAATGTTCTGGGCTCTCGCACTGGAGCTGGAGGAATAGTCCGTCTCCGCGCTGCCGAGCAGGTCATGGACCTTGCCCAGGGCCTCCCTGTCGCCGGAAGGCTCGATCGTCTCCGTGATCATTTCCAGAGATGGATTGCCGGAGACCCAGCCTGTATCCAGGTAAAGCATCAGCCTGTTGATGGATTCCCTTGTCATGATCCGAAAGCCATCGGCGCCATCGGTCACATAGAGCTCATAGTTATCGTTGAAGGAAAGCCCGTAGGGCTTGCTGGGCGTGTATACCTCGTCAGCCAGATCCTCCACCAGGGAGGAGACGGCTTCGTCGTTGAAGGTCCGCTCAATCAGGTAGTTCTTTCCTTGCCCGGCGATCTCCTTCCGGCTCTTGTAGCGCTCCAGGATGTTGCCGGCATTGCCGAGACTCACCGCCTGATCGGCCACATCCTTGTTCTTCCAGGAAAAACCAAGGTCCCGTACCGGGGCCGAAAGGGAGCCGCCGCCGGCACTGATGGTCAGCGTGGCATCCCCCAGAGCTTCCGCCTGGGCTTCCACGACGGCCTCCGCCTCGTCCCGGTGCATACCGGACACGTCAATGCCGCCGATGCTGACACCATGCAGGATGGCCGCATCAGCCGGGATTCGAAGGCAATCCCCTTGCAGGGCTGCCGGAGCGGATCCTGAGGAGGCGCCTTCATCTTCACCGGACTCCTCCGCATCCTCACTGATGGTCTCACTGTCTTCCGATGGGACGTCCTCCGAGGCACCGACAGGAACGACCAGGGAGAGCAGCATGGCAAGCGCAAGCAGGATAGCTATGACGGCAGCTGTGATCCTCTGCCATTTTTTGTTCATCATAGGCATTCCCTCTTTGGCAATACAGCAGTACAGGCGGCCCCGGCCGCCTGTCTGAAACTGGCAGTTATGGTACAGTCTTTATTTCTCCAGCGGATACTTGTCGGTCAGGGTCTTCACGATGGCGCGGGCGGCGGGGATGTTGTCCTCGCTCTCAATGACCATGGCGATGGCCTCGGCGATCCGGTCCATATCCTCAGTATCCATGCCTCGGGTCGTGACGGCGGGAGTGCCGAGACGGACGCCGCTGGTCACGAAGGGAGACCTGGGATCCCTGGGTACCGTATTCTTGTTGGCCGTAATGTTGGCCTCGTCCAGGCGGTTCTGGAGCTCCTTGCCAGTCAGCTCAAGGCCCCGGAGGTCGATCAGCATGAGGTGATTGTCCGTGCCGCCGGATACGATCTTGACGCCCCGGTCCATGAGTCCCTTGCAAAGAGCTTGGGCATTGTCCACGACACGCTGGGTATAGTCCACGTAGGCGGGCTCCAGATTCTCTTTGAAGCCGACAGCCTTGGCGGCAATGCAGTGCATGAGAGGACCGCCCTGGGAGCCCGGGAAAATGGCCTTGTTGAGCTTGTGCTCCTTGGCGAACTCCTCGGTGCTCAGGATCATACCGCCGCGGGGTCCGCGGAGGGTCTTGTGGGTCGTGGTCGTCACGACGTGGGCATAGGGGAAGGGACTCGGATGAAGCCCCGTAGCCACCAGGCCGGCAATGTGGGCAATGTCGATCATGAGGTAGGCGCCGACCTTGTCCGCGATCTCCCGCATACGCTTGAAGTCGATAATGCGGCAGTAGGCGGAGGCGCCACCCACGATCAGCTTGGGCCTATTCTCAAGAGCCAGGCGCTCCATCTCGTCGTAGTCGATGAAGCCGTCCTCGTTGACACCGTAGGGCACGCACTTGAAGTAGTCGCCGGATACGTTGGCGGGTGAACCGTGGGACAGGTGGCCGCCTTCATCCAGATTCATGCCCATGAAGACATCGCCCGGGCGAAGGAGGGCGTAGAAGACCGCGAAGTTGGCCTGAGCGCCGGAGTGGGGCTGGACGTTTGCGTAGGTGCAGCCAAAGAGCTTCATGGCCCGGTTCCTGGCCAGTTCCTCGATCTCGTCCATATACTCACAGCCGCCATAGTAGCGGTGCGCCGGATAGCCTTCGGCGTATTTGTTGGTCAGGATGGAGCCCAGCGTGGACATGACTGCCTTGCTGGTCCAGTTCTCGGAAGCGATCAGTTCGATATGAGAGTTCTGACGCTCGAATTCCGACTCGATCGCAGAGGCGATCTCGGGATCCGTAGCGCGGATATCTTCAATTGTGTACATTTTCAGTCTCTCTCCTTTTCTCCGTCAATATTCCGGCCCGCGTTCTTTTTCATGTTGGCAAACTTCGTCAGGTCGGACAACCAGACCAGCTTGACGGTGCCGATCGGGCCATTTCTCTGTTTGGCTATAATGATCTCAGCGATTCCCTTTTCACTTGAATCCTTGTTGTAGTAGTCATCCCTGTAGATGAACATGACGACGTCGGCATCCTGTTCGATGGCCCCCGACTCGCGAAGGTCGGACAGCATGGGCCTGTGGTCCTCGCGCTGCTCGACGCCGCGGTTCAGCTGGGAAAGGGCTACCACAGGTACGTTGAGCTCCCTGGCCAAAGATTTCATGGCTCGGGAAATATCGGAAATCTCCTGCTGTCGATTGTCGTTTCTGCCGCTGTTGCCGGCCATGAGCTGGAGATAGTCCACGAAGATGATCTTGATGTCGTGCTCCAGTTTGTATTTCCGACACTTGGAGCGGAACTGCTGGAGGGTCAGACCGGGCGTGTCGTCGATGATCAGGGACGAGTTGGAAATGACACCCGCCGCCTCCACAAGGCGCAGCCAGTCGTCGTCCAACAGCTGCTGGCCGGTCCTGATTTTCTGGGAATCCACGTGGGAGACCAGGGACAGAAGCCGGTTCATCAGCTGGTCCTTGGACATCTCCAGGGAAAAGATGACGCCGGACTCCCCTTCGTGGAAGCATATATACTGGAGGATATTGAGGGCGAAGGCCGTCTTGCCCATGGAAGGGCGGGCGGCGATCAGGATAAAATCGGACTTCTGGAGACCGGAGGTCTTGTAGTCCAGGTCGATAAAGCCGGTGGAAAGGCCCGTGACGTTGCTCCTGGCCTTGGAGGCCTCCTCGATGCGGAGCAGGACGTCCAGGACGACGTCCTTCACCGGGGTGAATTCCTCGGTCTGGCGCTGCTGGAGGACGGAGAACATGGTCTTCTCCGCCTTCTCCATGACGTCCGCCATCTCCTCTTTGCCCTGGTAGCAGTCATTCTCGATGTCCGCGGCCGCTTTGATGAGACGCCTTAAGGCAGCCTTCTCACTGACGATCTCGGCATAATAGCGCACGTTGGCGGATGTGGGGACCGAGGAGACCACGTCACTGAGGAAGGGGATATCCGACACCTCGGGCGGGACATCCTTTTCCCGGAGACGGTTCTGCAGCGTCACCACGTCGACGGGCTTGTCGGCCTCGTGGAGCTCCTTCATAGCTTCGAAGAGCACACCATACTGCTGCTCGTAGAAATCCTCCCTCGTGAGGATGCCCAGAGCAGTCTCCACGGCCTCATGGCCCATCATCATGGCGCCGACCACCGATTTTTCCGCCTCAGAGGAGTGGGGCGGGATCCGTTTGATGAGTGCTTCTTCCATCTATGCCCTCTTCTCTCAGGCTTCCTTGACGATGACCTTCAGATTGGCTGTGACCTTGGGGTGAACGCGGACCAGGACAGAGCTCTCGCCGAGCTCACGGATCGGATTGTCCAGGACCATCTTCTTCTTGTCAAGCTCCAGACCCAGCTGGGCCTTGGCGGCGTCCGCGATCTCCTTGGTGGAAATGGAACCAAAGGTCTTGCCGTTCGCGCCGACCTTGATGGCGACGGTCACGGATTTTTTCCCGATCTCGGCTGCGAAGGCCTGGGCTTCGGCGAGCTGCTCGGCAGCCAGACGGGCTTCATTTTCCTTCTTCTTCTCAAGGCTCTTCAGGTTGCCCGGGGTAGCCTCCACGGCGACCTTCTTGGGCAGGAGCATGTTGCGGGCGTAGCCGTCGGATACGTTCACGATCTGGCCCTTTTTGCCGACAGACTTGACATCCTCAAGCAGGATCAGTTTCATCAGATATCTCCTTCCTCCCTCATTTCGAGGATCGTTTTCTTAAGCAGGTCCCTGGCCTCCTTGATGGAGACCTCGGTCAGCTGAGCCCCGGCTATGTTCAGGTGTCCGCCGCCGCCGAGCCGCTCCATGATGAGCTGTACGTTGACCTCATCGATGGCCCGGGCACTGATATAGATCATATTGTTGTAGTTGGTCAGAACAAAGGAGGCCTTGACCCCCACCACGGAGAGCAGCTCGTTGGCAGCCTGGGCGCTGACCACAGTCGGCGACTTGAGGCCAATGGAGGGGCACTCCGAGATGGCGAAGCAGGACTCGAAGATCTCGGTCTGGGCGATGATGGTCGCCTTGGCCCGGCAGTCGTCCATGGTATCCCGGAAGAGCTTGCGGATCCGGGTCACGTCCGCGCCGTTCCTGCGCAGGTAGGCGGCGGCCTCCAGGGTCCTCACACCGGTCCTGGTCAGGAAATTGCTGGTATCCAGCATAATGCCGGCATAGAGGCTGTCCGCCTCCGCGGCCCTGATCTTCAGGGATTCGTCGAAGTACTGGAGGATCTCCGAGACCATCTCGCAGGCGCTGGAGGCATACGGCTCGATATAGGACAGGGTCGCATTCTGGATAATATCCTTCCCCTGGCGGTGATGGTCCAGGACGACGATGGCCGTCTCCTTGTAAAGGAGCTCCTCACATTCGGTGTAGTTGGGCTTGTTGGTGTCCACGACCACGACGACGGAATCCGGCCCGATCATCTCCATGGCCTCGCGGATGGTGACGAACATGCGGGTGTCGTAATCCGGGTTGTTCCGGAAGCCGTTCACCATCTCCCGGATGGATTCCGGCGGATTGTCCATGACGATGTGGGCAGGCCGTCCGATGGTGGCGGCGCAGCGCCAGATGCCGACGGCGGCCCCCAGGGCGTCCACATCAGGGATCTTGTGGCCCATGATGAGGACGTTCTGCTTGGTCACCATGATTTCCTTAAGGGCATGGGCCTTGACACGTGCTTTGACGCGGGTGTACTTCTCGGTCGTCTCGGTCTTGCCGCCGAAGTAGCGGGTGTTGTAACCCTCCTTGACCACGACCTGGTCACCGCCCCGTCCGAGGGCGATGTCGATGGCGCTCCGGGCCGCCTCAGCGCTCTGGATCAGGGAATCCGCGCCGTAGGCGATTCCTATGGAGATGGTCATGGACATCTCATTGCCCACGTTGACGCTCCGCACGTCCTCAAGGATGGCAAAACGCTTGCTCTCCATCTCGTCCAGGCCCTTCTTGCGGATAATGAAGAAGTACTTGTCCTTCTCCGTCTTGCGGACAAAGCCGTCCAGCTCTGCGAAATACTTGTTGATCTTGCGCTCGATGAGGGCCAGGAAGAGGGATTTGCGGAGCTCATCCACGGTCTCCAGGGCCTCGTCGTAGTTGTCAAGGCTCAGAAGGCCGAAGACAAGGCGGTTGTCATTTTTCTCGTCAATCAGGTTGGTCAGCTCCGTCTCGTCGAAGAGGTAGACGCCGATCAGATTCTCTGCATCACGTGTCCCCTGTACGGCGGAGAAACGCTGCATGGCTGCGCGGTATACCTTTTCACCGCTCGTCACGACACACTCCGTACGCCTGCGGCGGGTCGGAAGCTTGTCCCGGGTCAGCTCCGGAAAGACGGACTGGATGCTCTTGTGGAAGCTGCTGTCCTTCCCGGCCGCCTCCATGAACTCGTCGTTCATCCACAGGACGTTCCCGTTCATATCCAGGTGGGCGTAGGGCAACACGAACTCCTTCCGGAGGATCCGCTGCTGTTCATCGAATTCCATGGCAAATGAGACCATCTCGGCGGTGATCTGCTTCTGCCTGAATGCGATCACCCCAACCATGAGCGCCCAGTAAAGAGCCAGGAACCCGGCACCGATGAGGCCCGACGAGTAATTTCCTGTCAGGAAGAAAATGAAGAGCATGATCAAAAAGACCGCCGAAAGAATGAACGGCCACTGGAAATACTGTTTAAGTTGTACGGACAGCTTCTGGTCTTCCATCCTCCACCTATTCCGATCTCCGTTATCCGGGCAGACAGCGGGCACGAAAACACCCGGTCGCTGATGCGCCCGGTCCACTGTACCCGCTCATGTAAAGGGAAAGCCGTCATTAACCGGAGTTAATGACGGCTTCATTATATCATATCCGATCAATCCTGTACATACGGCATGATGGCGAGATGGCGGGCACGCTTGACAGCGATGGTCAGGGCACGCTGATGCTTAGCGCAGTTGCCGGTGATTCTTCTCGGCAGGATCTTGCCACGCTCAGAGACGTATCTCTTGAGCTTGCTCACGTCCTTGTAGCTGATCTCGCTGTCCTTGCCGCAGAACACGCAGACCTTCTTCCTTCTGCGGAATCCGCCAGGTTTTCTCTTGAAGCCACCTTCACGGCCTTCGCCGTTTGATCTTGTATAAGGCATAGGTATTTCTCCTTTCAGTATCCAATATGGTCCTGTCCGCAGCCCCGCGGACAGCTGCCTGCTTTCAGGCACTCACTCTCAGTTGAACGGGAGCTCCTCATCGATGCCGTCCGGGATGTTCATGAAGCCATCCGCGGCAGGTTCGGGAGCCGGTGCGCTCTGGCGGGAAGGCCGGCTGTTATAGCCGCCGTAGCTGTTGCCGGAGCCGCTGTTATTGTTCCCGGAATTGTAGCTGTTATTGCTGCTGTAGCCGCCGCTCTGCTGGCTGGCAGCCTTGCTCTCAGCGAATTCCTGGTTCTCGACGATGATCCGGTTGCGATAGACCATCTGTCCGTCGCGTCCCTGATAATTATCGTTCTGAAGACGTCCCTGGACGACCATCTTGGTCCCCTGGTGGAGGTACTTCTCGGCGAACTCAGCCTGGCGGCCGAAGCATACGCAGTCAAAGAAGTCGGCGTCGGGCTGGCCGTCGCGCTTGAAACGGCGGTCCACAGCCAGGCGGTAATTGGCCACGGCCGTAGAGCTCTCGCCCTGGGAATAACGGACCTCCGGGTCCCTGGTCAGACGTCCCATCAGTATAACAATATTCATTCTTTCACCTCATTTTCTGATACTTGGTCAATCAGTCAAATGGGTTTTTTACTCGGCTTCTTCCTCTGCAGGGGCAGCCTCAACAGGAGCTTCCTCGACTGCCGGAGCCTCTTCCACGACCGGAGCTTCCGCCTCTTCCTGGACCGGGGCCTTCTCGGGAGCGACCTTGAAGGTGTCGTTCTCATCCTTGCGGACAACGAGATATCTCAGGACATTGTCCATGATCCGCATACGCTTCTCAAGGTCGTTCGGGGTAGCACCCTCAGCCTCGAAATTCACGAAGTAGTAATAGCCTTCCGTGTTCTTGTCGATCTCATAAGCAAGCTTGCGCTTTCCCCACTCCTCGACCTCGACGATCTCGCCGCCGAAACGGGTGATGTAGTTCTTGGCCCTGTCAAGGACAGCGTTTCTGGCTTCCTCATCGAGCTTTGCACTCACAACGAGTGCCAATTCATATTTGTTCATGTTTCCTCCTTCTGGACTCCGGCCTTCCGTCATGCGGAAGACAAGGATCTGTGGTTATTGTGATACTCTCACGGAGTTCTAATATATCACACAGGCAAATAAAAGGCAAGGCAGAATTTTGAGACATAAATGGGCTTTTTTCAGGCATTTTGCCGGACAGGCCTTTTGAGAGACAGGGACGGACCTTTTTTCTCAAAAGCCGGAGCTTTTGAGAAAAAAGGTCCGTCCCTGACTCTCAAAAAGGCCCTTCCTTCAGCTTCGATCACCTCACCACGATCTGGGAGAGCACTTCGCCGATCGGCTCCCGGATGATGAGGTCTGCCGCCGAATCGCGGCCGGTGGCTGATTTGTTGATGAGGACCACCTTATCGCCCCGGAAATAATCGACCATGCCGGCCGCCGGATAGACGACCAGGGAGGTCCCGCCGATGATCAGCACATCCGCTTCACTGATTGCCTTCAGGGCTCCGCGCACCACGTCGTTGTCCAGGCCTTCCTCATAGAGGACCACGTCCGGCTTGATGATGGCATTGTCGCGGTCGCAGCGCGGAATGCCGTCGGCAGACTTTACATACTCGGCGTCGAAGAACTTGCGGCAGCGTGTGCAGTAATTTCTGAGGACCGAACCGTGGAGCTCGTAGACGCGCTTGCTGCCCGCTTTCTGGTGAAGGCCGTCGATGTTCTGGGTCACGACGGCCGTCAGCTTGCCCGCCCGTTCGAGCTCGGCCAGCTTCAGGTGGGCCGGATTGGGCTGTGCGTCCAGGATCAGCATCTTGTCCTTGTAGAACTCGTAGAACTCCTCCGGCCTTCTGACGAAGAAGGTATGGGAAATGATGGTCTCCGGCGGATACTTATACTTCAGATGATACAGTCCGTCCTGGCTCCTGAAATCCGGGATCCCGCTCTCCGTGGAGACGCCGGCCCCTCCGAAAAAGACGATTTTCTCATGGGTATCAATGATCTGCTGCAGCGCCTCGATTTCTTTTGTCATTTCCGCACCTCCTTTTTTGCGGGTGCCTCCGTTCGAAGGCCGCCCAATGTGTATTTCCTGTGCCAAGGCAGCAGCCCCTGCCTTCATTTTTCATCCACAGCCACTGGCTGTCCGCCGCCGATCAGCAGGCTCCGACATATTTCCTCGCCTGCTGTCCCTCATAAAGGGCGCCTGCGAAATCATCCTATCGCCGGATCCGAATGACTTTCGTGGCGGATGACCCAGACGACCTTGCCCAGGACCACGCAGCGCGTAGAGCTGTCACCCGTGCAGGTGGACAGGGTGACGGTCCGGTCAAAGTCGTAGAGCGCCACATCCCGCTTCACCCAGGAGGCATCCTTCATCCGCCTCTCCCAGTCCAGGAACTCCTCCGTCCTGTTCTGCTCGAAGAAGCTGTAGACAGCCGAGCCGACCGGCGTCTCCATGACGGAGTAGATCTCATACCGGTAATCCGCCTCCGGCGTCATGATCCAGAAGTATGGCTCAGCATCGCAGAGCTTTGCATCTTCCAGATCGCTCAGCCTGCCGAACATGCTCCCGTTCCGCATATTGTGACCGTACAGGATCGTGTTTGGGTCGGAGAAGTCCCCCTTGTTGGTGTGATCCATAAAAATCGAACCCGCGAAGAGATATTCCCTCCTGAAGGTATGGTGAAGATAATATTCATTGTCCTCCGCCCTGAGGACCGGATAGTTGATCCCCGGTATGGCGTCCATGTAGATCCACCCGACGATCTCGCTGTTGATCGCCTTCAGCTGCTCCCAGTCAATGGAGAGCGGGGGAGCCGCATAGCGGTCCGCAGGATATACCACGTTCCCGTTCTCATCCAGATAAGGCTCCCCTGGCAGTTCGGTCGGAGCGATGGCCTCCGGGTCCTCTGTCTCCGTTCCGCCTTCCGGCGTCTCCTCCGGTCCGCTGTAAGGTGTCGTGAAGTCATCCTGAAGGCCGTTGTATTCACTGTTTGCAG
>CACXEL010000283.1 GCA_902766655.1 uncultured Lachnospiraceae bacterium
ACGATATCGGGGGCGAAGCTCTCCCGCAGGGCCAGGGCCTCCTCAGAGTTGGCGGCCACCTTCACCTCCTGAATGCCGATGCTCTCCCACTTGACGTGGCGAAAGATGCCTCTGCGGATCGGGGCATCATCCTCAACCAATAGTGCTCTTATCATCAGGTGATCTCTCCTTGGTTCAGTTACCGGCAGTTTCCGGGTCTACATTGTCAGCCGCTTCGGATGCCTCCCCGGCCGGGTGCTCGCTGTAGACCTGGTCGATTGCGGGGACTGCTTCTTTCAGAGTGTCGAGGCGTTCATAATAAAGGCCGGTGTCAAGGTCAGAAAAGACAGCGGCGGGGTCGAGACCGTATTCATTTACCGCCTCATCCAGATAAGCGCCGAAGCTCTCATTGACATAGAGGCTGCGGACATTGTCGGTGAGAAGGGAAGGCTGGGCGGTCTCGCGGAGCAGAATGAACCAGCCGTAAGCGGTCCTTTCCGTCACACCCAGCTCGCCTTCCGAAAGCTCCGCCAGCTTCTCGTAATAACCCGGGACCAGGGAATCCTGGTTGGTGTACATCTGGATTTCGCCTGCCGTGTATCCGCTGGTGTCGTAGGTCCCCTGGTGGACGGTAAAGCGGTCATAAAGCTCCTGGCCGCTCAGGCCGGAGAGCTCTTCATACACGGTCTCCATCTGCTGCCGGGCCTTCTCGGCCTCCTCTTCGGTGGCATTGATGGTGGAGAAGAGGATGCAGCGGCCCCAGAGGACGCCGTTCTCCTCGATATAATCGGACGTGCGCTGCGCGAGCTCCTCATCGGTCAGGCTGTATTCGCCGCCTTCTCCGTAAAGGTAATCCTGCAGGGCCAGGACGTTGTAATACTTTTCAACATACGTCTTGTAATCTTCCGGTGTGGTGCCCATGGTCAGCATATTGTGCGCGAACATGGTGCGACCCTTGTCCATAATCCAGGCCTCCTTCCCGGCCTCATCATAATCATCCTCGTTTACCATACCGGCGCCCAGCTCAGAGTACCAGCGCGTCTCGCCGGAGGAGCGATAGTTGTCCTCCAGGAAGGTATCGAGGGATGCCTGCTCCTCATCCGACAGGGTGACCCCCAGATCGGCGGCTTTCGCCTGAGCGGCCAGGTATTTCACGGCCTGTTCACCGGCGTATTTCACCATGTACTGCCCGGCCGTGAGGCCGTCTGCAGCCGCATCGTCCAGGCTGAAGGTCATCCCGTTCCGCTGATAGTAGTTGACGGCGTTGAAATACTGGTAGGCAATATAGAAGCTGGCTTCGGCGGCAGTGAGGGTAAAGCCGTCCTTCTCAGCCAGTACATCGCCGCTCTTCACTGCGCCGTCGGTGAGGTAGCTGACGACGTCAGCCTCCGCTGTTTCGAGGATGGCTTTGTACTCCTCCGTCTTCCCGGTCTCTTCCATTCCTTCCCCGGCGGAACCTGCGGCCTCGGTCCCGGCCTCAGCCTGGGCATCGCCGGCCTCCTGGTCCCCCGACTGGACCGCGCCGCCATCCGTGCCGGCGGCCTCGCCGGATGCGCCGCAGCCGGCCAGTCCCAGCATCGCGGCCATGAGTAGTGCCATGAACTGTTTTCTTTTCATATCGATCTTCCTCTTCCCTTTTTGTAATGATCCGGCACCGCGACCCGCAGAGTTCCTGCGGCCGGCCGCCGGCAAAAACACATAATCTCCATGATGCCGAATAGACTGTATCCAAATCGACAGCATTCATGGATGCTTGATCGTCCGGAACCTGCTTGCCCGGCAGGTGCCTTTTATCTGTATCTGTCCGCCATATATTCGGCGAAGGCCGTGGCGGCCTCCTTGTGCTCGCTTCTTCCGACGATACCGCACACGGCGTCGGTGCCGGAGGTCGAAAAACCCCCGTATCCTTCCATATCAGAGAAATGAAGCCCGTACAGGTGCGTCTCCCCCGTCAGCTCCGTATCCGGTCCCGCCGTCTCCACCAGGATATCCGCGAAGCCTTCCGGCAGGCCGCCGGGATAAAGCTCCGCAAGGTCCGTGAAGCCTCCGTCGGCACAGAAGTGCCTGAAAATCTCCTCCGGGAGGACCATGACGTCCACGTCGTTGGCGGACAGCATGGCCATGAGAAGGACATAATCGTCCGTATTGGACGTGGTATACCCATCCGTAATATCGATCTCCTCAGCCGGAACGCCGAGGATTTCCCCCATACTCCCCCGGACCTCTTCCCGGGTCTCATCCGTCAGGATATCGTCCACGATCACAACGTGGAGGGGCGCCGCTTTGGCAGGCCCAAGGACGTGACTCAGAAAAAACCCGACCAGAAGGACGCCTCCGACGACGAGGACCACGGGCAGCAGGTAATAATCGCGGAAATAGCCGAGCTTCTGCCCCGGTGTCATCTCCCTGAAGGCCTTCCTGTTATTCTCACGGATGATTTCATTTTCTCCTCTGGTCACTTCTGCCTCCGCGCCGGTCTCCGGCAAAAACACTTTGATGTACATTATAACCAATCACCGGACAATTAAAAAGGTGTCACCCGGGCGGCCGGGTTAATTTTTTTTATCCTTTGAGTGTAGTTTTTTCGGTATCCGCCCTGCCTCAGCCCCAGGCAGGCCGGTATCTTTTTCGGACGGCTTGCATCTCTGCCCCACTTGAAGCAAGCACCGGAATCCATTACAATATTGTCATGCACTTATCGGGAGGACCTTGCTCCGGCAGCTGCTTCGGCCGGCAGACTGAGTCCGGCTTCGTCGTCAGCATTTTTTACGAGGCAGCCTCTTTTCTCCCTCCGCCCCTTCAAACAACAACACTTACTGTAAAAGGAGGTATTCATCATGAGATTCGGCGTTCAGCTTTTCGGCATCTGCCCCGAGTGGGCCGGAGATCTCGAAGGCTTCCTAAGGAAAGCGGTGGCCGCCGGATGCCGGCAGATCGAGCCCTGCATCGTCTTCGGAGACCTGGGCATAGAAATCCCCGCCTTCCTGAAGCCCGACGACCTGAGGGCGGTAAAGTCCCTCTGCGACGAGCTCGACATCGCGATCACATCTGCCCATGCCTTCTCCCGTGACCTGGCAGCCCATATCGATGAGATGGCTTCGCTCGCGGAGGATGTCGGCATTTCCCAATACGTGATCAAGTGCCCTCAGACTTATACCCGGAAAGCCTACGAGGACTTTGCGGTCTTGGCCAAAGATCTGGGCGTGGCGCTCAAGGCCCGCGGGCTCAGCCTCCTTCTCCACAATGAGGACGGCGATATCCGTTTTAAGCTCGACGGAATAACAGGCTTTGAGTGGGTGCTG
>CACXEL010000284.1 GCA_902766655.1 uncultured Lachnospiraceae bacterium
CTATCCGGTGCTGGTCCGGCCATCCTATGTTCTGGGAGGCAGGGCCATGGAGATCGTGGCAAATGAAGCCCTTCTCCGGCATTATCTCAGCACCGCAGTCTCTGTCAATGAGGACAGCCCGGTACTGGTCGACCGCTATATCGTCGGAAAGGAAGTCGAGGTGGATGCCGTATGCGACGGGAAGAGCGTGTTCCTGCCGGGCATCATGGAGCTGGTGGAGCGGACAGGCGTCCATTCCGGCGACAGCACCAGCGTATATCCGCCTTTCTCCATCTCGGACCGCGTGAAGGAGACGATCTGGGAGTATACCAGAAAGCTGGGCGTCGGGATCGGCATTGTCGGACTTTATAATATCCAGTTTATTGTCGATGACAAGGACCATGTGTATATTATCGAGGTCAATCCGAGGGCTTCCAGGAGTGTGCCCTTCCTTTCGAAATCGACCGGGGTATCGCTGGTCGATATCGCGACGAAGGTGATGCTGGGGATGGATCTCAAGGAGCAGGGATACGCGGACGTCCGCCTGCCTGAGAAGGGAATCAGGTATGTGAAGGCGCCGGCCTTTTCATTTGAAAAACTGAACGGCATGGACGCCTACCTTTCCCCGGAGATGAAGTCGACCGGCGAGGCTATCGGTTATGACCGAAGCCTCAAGCGGGCCTTTTATAAGGCAATGCAGGCCTCCGGCATCAGGATGAAGGAGTATGGGACCGTTATCGTCACGCTGGCTGACGAGGACAAGGAGGAGGCCCTCCCGCTGATCCGGAGGTTCTACGAGCTCGGGTTCAACATCGAGGCGACGATCGGGACCGGGCGTTTCCTGAAGCAGCATGGCATCCGGACCAGGATCCGGGGGAAGATCAGCGAGGGAAGTGATGAGATCCTCCGGTCCATCAGGGCCGGCTATGTCAGTTACATTATCAACACCAGAGCGATTCTGTCGGGGGTCCACTACAGTGACGGCGCGGCCATCCGGCGGTGCGCAATCATGAACGGAGTCACCATGTTCACGTCGCTCGATACGGTCCGGATCCTGCTGGAGGTGCTGGAGGATATCACCCCGAGGATCTCGACGATCTGAGGAGCCGTATCCGTGTGAAAAGCTGAATCTTAGCTGTGCGCAGGTAAAATCCACCCGTTCAAGAGCGGAAGCAAACGCTGTTATTTTTGAGGAGTCGGGGACTTTTTCAGGCTTGTAGCACGGTCTGGAAGAATGTATAATAATGGGAACCCGGGCAGGCGTATGGCCGGCCCGGGTGTTTACATTTGAATAGGACATGGACGGTGCCGCCGGATGCGCTCCCTGGAGGGCAGGCCGGCGGGTAAAAGGGAAGCAGGTGGAAGACCCGCGCGATCTCGTCACTGTGATGGAGGAGAGTCTGCCATTCTCTCTGCGGAGAGGTCACTGGGAAACCGGGAAGGCGGGCAGACTTGCGGATCCCTGAGCCAGGAAACCTGCCGTTTGCATGGGTACAGGGGAACAGAAGGGTTCTCCGGATCACGAGGCATTGATCGTACCGAGGGAGTCCGCGCGCGGCGCGGACTGCTTTGTGATGCCTGCGGTAAGATACTGCAGGCTTTATTTTTCACGGGGTGCGCCCCGGCAATGCTTCGGCGGCTTTCTGCGGATCCTTGTCAGGAGCTGCGCAGTCGAAACATCCGGGAAACGGAGGCTTTTCTCCGCCCATGCTCTCGGTTTGGCATATAAACATGCGCAAATGCGCGGAAAGAGGTACAGATATGAAGAGAAAAGCGGTAAAGATGGCAGCGATTGTTCTGGCGGCTGTGATGATGACAGCCTGCGGCAGCAGCGCTTCTCCTACAGGAAAGGCGGAGGAGACCGCAGCAACCGCTGAGGAGAAGACCGAGGAGGCAGCGGAAGCGGCTGAGGAAGCCACGGAAGGGGTTGCCGAGGGCCTGGAGGAAGCCGCGGAAGAGGTCATCGGAGGCGAAGAGGACGTCACAGAAGAGGCGGAAGTCGAAGAAGACGATCTTGATGAGGAGGACGAGGAGAACTACGAGACTGGCGACGCCTCCCTGGACCTTCCGAGAAATGAAGACAACATCGGCGACAAGGAGCTCCTGGTCGTGAGCTTCGGCACCAGCTTCAACGACAGCCGCCGGATGACCATCGGCGCCATCGAGGCTGCGCTGGAGGAGGCATTCCCGGATTACAGCGTGCGGCGTGCCTTTACCAGCCAGATCATCATCGACCATGTCAAGTCCAGGGATGGCGTGACCATCGACAACGTGACGGAGGCGCTGGACAGGGCTGTGAACAACGGTGTGAAGACGCTTGTTGTCCAGCCGACCCACCTCATGAACGGGTTTGAGTACACGGATCTCATTTCCGAGATCTCCCAGTATGCGGATGCCTTCGAGCACATCGAGATCGGGGAGCCGCTGCTGACCACCGACGCGGACTTCGCGGCCGTCGAGGATGCCATCGTGGCAGCCACAGCGGAGTATGACGACGGGGAGACCGCCATCTGCTTCATGGGCCACGGCACCGAGGCTGCCTCCAACGGCATTTACGCCCAGATGCAGGCTGTTATGGATGCTGACGAGCTGGCCAACTATTATGTGGGCACGGTCGAGGCGTCTCCTTCCGTCGAGGATGTGCTGGCAGCGGTCAAGGAAGGCAGCTACAGGAAGGTGGTCCTGAGGCCCCTCATGGTCGTCGCCGGCGACCACGCCAACAACGATATGGCCGGGGATGAGGAGGATTCCTGGAAGAGCATTTTTGAAGGCGCCGGCTACGACGTGACCTGCGTTGTGGAGGGCCTGGGCCAGATCGAGGCCATCCAGGACATCTATGTGGAGCATGCTGCGGCAGCCATCGCAAGAGCTGAGGCGTAAGCACAGAGCATACCTGTCGGGCGGAGGAAATGAAACCCCTCTGCCCGACGCACTAATATGAAAAATACAAGGAAACCAAAAATATGAAAAAATGGAGATCGGCGATGGCTGCCCTTGCGGCAGCCATGCTTCTCATGACAGCCTGCGGCGGTTCGGGGGCAGAGAACGCTGCACCCTCCTCCGCGGAGACTACTGAAGAGATTACTGAGGCAGCGGCCGGCGAGACCGGCACTGCAGAAGAAACCGGGGAGGAGCCTGCGAGGACAGACCAGGTGGCTTCCGCCGGGGAAATGACGACCGTCGAGGACGTGGTGGAAGACTGGATGGTGCCGATCGCGGCAGATCGGCTCAAGGAGGGGACCTACCCGGTGGCGGTCGACTCCAGCTCCTCCATGTTCAAAATTGCTTCCTCTGAACTGACAGTGGCGGGCGGAAGCATGACGGCCGTCCTCAATATTAACAGCACGAGTTACCTCTATTTATATATGGGGACAGCGGAGGAGGCAGCGGCGGCGCCGGAGGAGGATTTCATTTCCCCCGTGGAGAACGCCGAGGGCCAGAATGCTTTTACTGTGCCGGTGGAAGCTCTGGACAAGGGTATCGAAGTGGCAGCCTTCAGCCGTAAGAAGGAGAAATGGTACGACCGGACCCTGGTCTTCCGCGCGGACTCCCTGCCGGCGGAGGCCCTTGGGGAAGGCTTCATGACTACGGCTGCAGACCTGGGCCTTGCGGACGGCAGCTACACGGTGGCGGTCACGCTCGAAGGCGGGTCCGGAAGGGCATCCGTTGAGTCGCCGGCTCCGCTGACTGTCAAGGACGGCCAGGCGACGGCGCGGATCCTCTGGAGCAGCTCCAACTACGACTATATGCTGGTGGACGGCGAGAAGTACCTGCCGGTCAATACGGAGGGGAATTCCTGCTTCGAGATCCCGGTGGCGGGCTTTGACTATCCGCTGGCGGTGGCCGCGGATACCACGGCCATGAGCACGCCCTACGAGATCGAGTACACGCTGCGGTTCGACAGCTCGTCGATCCTGGCGGAGGGGGAGGCGGCTCCGGAAAATGAAGACACTGCGGCTGCCGGGGAAGAGTCCGGCGCTGCGGGAAAAGCTGAAGAAGCAACGGACACCGGCGCGGCTGGAAGCGCAGGTCAGGCAACAGAGGCCGGTGCCCCCGACTGGCGCGAGATGACCGAGACCGGAAAAATGGATCTGCACAAGGCCCGGGAGTTCACCGTCACCTACATGGGCGAGGGCTATGCCCTGGTCGAGATCAATGAGGTCGGCAGGCTCCTGGTGGTGGACGAAGGATATCCCGTCCCCGC
>CACXEL010000285.1 GCA_902766655.1 uncultured Lachnospiraceae bacterium
AACTTCTCGCCGACACCCAGTATACCTTAGGTACACTTTTTCGAAGACGGGGCGACTACCGGGAGTCTTACGACGCGTACAACAGCGCGCTGGTCTACTACAGGGAACTCCTGGGACCGGATGCCGGGAAGACGGCCGATACCCGCCTGCAGATGGCCACGTTGGAGGACCGCGAGCTGGAGCGCAGCGACCACGCGAGAGCGGAATACCTCGACATAAGCGCCTCCTGCGAGGACCCGGTCTGCCGGGATATCGCCATGCTCATGGCGGGCTTGGCCTTTATCGACCTGGATGACGCGGCCGATACGGCCCGGTATCTGGAGGAGGCGGAGGCCATTCTCGCGGAAGTGCCGGAGGGGGACCTGGGCGCCATGGCCCGGGAGACTGCGGCAACAGGCGCGGACAAGGGCGCAAACGCCCGGAAGACCGAGGATACAGGAGCGGATACGAATGTCGGCGCCCGGCCAGACGATAATCCGGACGAGGATGCCCTGGCAGACTTCCTCTCCCGAACGTTTGCGGTGCCGGAGAACGACGCGTCCAGGCGCGACCGCCTCTCCGGCCGCTTCACAAAAGCAGACCGCTACCTCTGCGCCTGGGATTTTCTCGCGGACTACTACATTTCCTGTGACGAGCCTGACCTGGCGGAGGAAAGCCTGCGCCGGGCCACGGACCTCATGGCCGCCGCCGGGATCGACGAGCCGGTGATGGAGACCTCGCTCCTTGGCTCGCTGGCTTTCATTTCCATCTACTACCGGGGCGAAGGCCCGGAAAATGAATACCTGACCCGCGCCACCGCCAAAGCCCGCGAGGTTTACCCCGCAGGCGTCTCGCTCGCCGGGATCTACATCAACGTGGCCGAGGCCTTCCTGGCCCGGGGCGACTACGACTCCTTCCGCGATTACCTGGAGACCGCGCGGGAGATGGCGGAGTCCACCGCCGGCCGCAATCACGCCGTGACCGCCTCCTGCAGTATTCTCCTCAGCGACTACTACAAGCGGGTAGGGCAGTGTGCGGAGGCAATCCGCTGCTGCGAGGAGGCCATCGAGATCCGGAAGAACATTCTGGACGAGGACGCGGTGGTGATGGGCTCCTATTACAACACCCTCGCCAACTGCTATGCGGAGGCCGATGAAGCGGACAAGGCCGTGGAGACCTATCGGAAGGCCATCGATTTCCTGCGGGAGAAAGGGGAGATCCTGGAGCTGGCCGTCACGGAGCGGAACCTGGCCCTCGAGCTGCGCAGCCATGCGGGGCGGCACAGGGAAGCGGTCGGCTATGCCATGGATGCCATTTCCCTCGTCGAGGACATGGACATGAAGTACCACGGCACGACCATCGCGGCCATCTACATGGTCATGGCGGACATCGCGGAGCCTGAGGATCCCGAGTACTTTCAGGTCGAGGCCTTCTCGCAGAAGGCATACGAGCGGCTTGAGAGTGCCCTGGGCAACAAGGACGAGTACCTGGCCAACTACCACATCAACCTGGGAAATTACCTCATGGAGCGGCACCGCCGCAGCGAGGCTCTGCCGCACCTCATGGCCGCCGCGGAGCTTTTTGAGACGGTCTATCAGGAAATGCGCTATTTCCCCGTCGACCCCTACCAGACGCTCGGCAAATGCTTCTATGAAATGATGGAATACGACAAGGCGCTCGCCGCCTTCGAGTCCTCCGCGGCCTGCGCCCGCGCCCGCATCGCCCACGATGCAGAGGCGGGAAATCCCGACGCCTGCTACTGGCCCAACCAGCTGACCGCTTCCGAGGACTATATCACCCGGCTCCGCCGCATGCAGGCGGACGAGGAGCCGCAGCCATTCGGCGGGTATTTCCTCACCGGCTCCGACGGCCTGACCTTCACCCGGAAAGACCCGGACAATTTCGTGGAGTTCTATTTATACGGGGACGACCTGTACTGGCTCGGCTGGAATACCGCTTATCTGGAGGAAAATGAAATCCGCTTCGAGCATACACGGGAGGATGGAAGAGCTGCTTCCGTCACGATCGAAATCCTGGAGGACAAGGCTGTCGTCACGATCCGGGATTCAGAAGGTTCGGAAGAGGACCAGGTCTATGAGCTGGCCCTGATCAGCGTCGCCAGCCAGATTGAGGACGTGCGCCAGCGCCTCACCGGAGAGACCGGAGAAAAATGGTGGGTCAAGTACGCGGGGGAGGAGTGGCAGAAGCCCATTTCCCTGTGCTTCTCCCGTGACGGGAAAGTCCGGATCCGCCACACGGACCACCCGGATGACCCGGATGGCTATGAGGAGCCGGCGGAGAGTTACATGTTCAAGACCCCGACCCGGATCGTGATCGGGGAGGACGAATTCCGGATCACGGTCGGGGAGGACTACCTCACGCTGGATCCGGTGCATAGCAACAGGAGGCAGCTGGGGGGAAGCTGGGACTGAGGTGGGACTGAGCTTCCTGTATTATTCAAAATGTGATAGACGTTGAAAAATGGAAATACCTCAGTGTAGAATAAGATTTACTGACTTGGCGGTTGGTAAAAATCTTATTAAACA
>CACXEL010000286.1 GCA_902766655.1 uncultured Lachnospiraceae bacterium
ATTTTGGTGAAAAAGAACCGTCCCTTAGTACCAAAAAACCGTCCCTGATGCTCAACAACGATTTACTGTTCAGCGTCCACGTAATTCCACTCGGACGGATCCTTCCAGTCGCGTTTGCCCAGGTACTGTTCGAGCGGGAGCTTCGCGGCCTCGGCGGGGGTCATTTTCACCTCCATGATCCTGGAAAAGCCGCCCTTCTGCGGGGTGCCGAACATATCCCGGCGGGTCATCTGGTTGAGCATGGGCTCGCCTGCCTCGAAGCGGCGGGCGTTCTCGCGGATGATCTCGATGCTGCGGGCCGCGCGGTTGGGAACCTGCGGTGTGGTGTGCGGGGTGATGTATACGGTGGGCAGCCCCCAGAGCGGATGGTCATGCGGCAGCGGGTCCTCCTCCAGGACGTCCAGACCGGCGCCGCCGATGACGCCGTTCACGATGGCCCAGGTCAGGTCCTCGGTGCTGACGATGCCGCCGCGGGACATGTTGACCAGGAAGGCATCGTCCTTCATCATGAGGAAGGTATTCTTATTCATGAGGTGATAGGTGTCGTTGGTCAGGGGCAGGGTGAGGATAATAAAATCACAGCTTTTCAGGATGGAATCCATGGAATCGCCGTTTTTGGCGATTTTTTTCTCCTTCAGGTAGTCGTAGCCTTCGATCGGGCTCCGGTTGTAGGCGGAGACCTCCATGCCCAGGGCATGAAGCCGGTCGGCCAGCATTTTGCCGGTGTTGCCGAAGCCTATGATGCCGGCTTTTCTGCCGTAGAGGCCGTACCAGTTGGCAGAGCCCTTGACACCCCAGTGGCCTGCCTCCTGGGCCGCCAGCAGCTCCTTGGTGTGGTAGCAGTACTGGAGCATGAAATAGATACAGTGCTCGGCCAGAACAGGCGCGCTCCTCCCGGCGGCGCCGGTGACGATCACGTTCTTCGCGAAGACCTCCTCGCGGGCGGAGCCGTTGAGGCCGGCGTGGTCGCAGGCGATCCATTTGAGGGAGTTGGCGCCCAACAGGCATTTGTCCACGTCGCCCAGCACGATGGCGACGTCGGCGTCTTTGGCCTCCTCGGCCAGACGGTCCTTGTCGTAGAAATCGACATATACAAATTCCGCTTCGGGAAACACATTTCTCAGGGCGTGATAATTGTCCTTGGTATACCAGACGGTGGAAATGACTTTTTTGATCTTATTCATAGTATCCTCCTGTATGGATATCGAGCAGCACCTGACTGTTCTACCCATATGATAGCCGTGGGAGGACACATTGTATGTCAATATATTTGTCTATCTGTCATGATTTTAGCGAGACCATGGAATGTTAACGATTATAATGACAGATAAGCAAAAACAGAAATATATGGAAATGAAGACCGCCTGTATACTACTCTTAAGAGCATGGAGCCTTTCGGGCATCGCCGGCCCTGCAGGATAAAAAGTGCAGGAGGAAGGCGTGGTATGGGCCGCGTTAAGCCTGTCAATGCCGTGATGCGCGCAGAGAAAACATCGCAGACCATGAGACGCATCACTCTGCTCCCTGCTGTGAGTTCTGTCAGAGGAAGACATGGAAAGGAGACTGGTATGTCAGGAAACTGGTGGGAGAATACTCCCTGGAGAATGGTACAGACGAACCTTCGGGAAATCGACATGGAAAATATCAACGCGGAAGCCTTCGCCGATGAGCTGGCAGATTTCAACGCCACCGTCGTCAATCTGAACGCGGCCGGCATCCTGGCCAGCTACGACACGAAGCTGGATTTCCAGAACAGGAGTGCATTTCTCCACGGAGACTCCCTGAAGGAGATCGTGGACGCCTGCCACCGGCGCGGTATCCGGGTCATCGCCCGCTGTGATTTCTCCAAGATCGGATACAACATCTACGAGCAGCACCCGGACTGGGTCTACAGGGACGCGGACGGAAGGATCATGAACTATAACGGCTTCGTCCAGACCTGCGTCAACGGGGCCTACCAGCAGCAGTACATGTTCGAAATCCTGAGGGAGCTCTTCACGACCCACGATTTTGACGGCCTCTACTGCAATATGGCCGGCACCTTCGTGACGGATTACGATTACAATGTCTACGGCCCCTGCCACTGCGACAACTGCACGAGGCTCTTCGCGGAGCAGGTCGGCGGCGAGTTTCCCAGGGCAAATGATCCCCGCGACCCGGCCTTCCGCAGATATATGGGCTGGATCGGCAAGTGCGCCGCCATGCAGAAGCGGAAAATGTACGCCGAGGTGAAGAAAATCAACCCCGCCATCGCCGTCAACGGCTTCGACTACTCCCGCACGGAGGCCAACCAGGACATCGGCCGGCCCACCTGGATCTACCAGACCTCCGCCAACGCCAGGCGTGTGCGCGGGGCAGGCACTAAGCCTTACGTTTCCGACACGGCTTCCGTCGACTTCCTGGGCTTCCGCTACCGCCACAGCTCCGTCTCCTCCGGCATCATGGAGGTCCGCCAGTGGCAGAGCCTGGCCTACACCCAGTCCCTCAGCCTCTACATCATGGGTACCCTCGGCGGCCACAAGGACAGGACCGCCCTGAGGGCCAGCCGGAAGGCCTTTGACTTCATGGCCGCTCATGAGGAGCTCTACCGAGGCGCCGTCTCCGGCGCCAGGGTCCTCCTCATCGACAAGCCTCTCATGGGCCGCGAGGACAAGGAGGTCTCCGGCCTCATCCGTGCCCTGACTGAAGTCCACATCCCCTTCGATGAGGGCGCCATGGCCGACCTCACGCCCGAAATCCTGAGCAGGTATGAAGCGGTCGTCCTGCCGGACGTCCTCTCCCTGTCCGACGCCCAGGCGAGTGTCCTGGACGAGTACGTCCGCGGGGGCGGCAAGCTGATCGCAAGCGGCAAGACCGCCTGCTTCAATGAGCGCCGGATGCCGCGCGGGGAGGTGGCCGTCAAGGCCTTCGGCCTGGGCAAGGTGGCTGAGGTCCGCACCGGTCTCAAGTCCTCCGTCTTCGAGGTCACCGGGAAAGATGAGAATGTCTTCATTTCCTCGGCGGAAGCCGGTCTCGGCTATGTCGTCCCCGGCAGCGAGATCCTGGTGGCGGAGCCCGCCGAAGGCACAGAAAAGTATCTGAAGCTGGTCCCGGAGCAGAAGGTGGGGCCGCCCGAGGTCTGCTACGCGACGGGAGAGACCGATATCCCCGGTGTTTTCCGCAGCCATTACGGCAAGGGAACAGCTGTCTTCGTTCCCTTCCTGGCCGGCACCTTCTACCAGGAGCAGGGGTACGAGAATACTTTCCTTTTCCTGAAGGACGTCTTCACACGCCTGGCCGGGATCACGCCCATCGCCGTTGACCTGACACCCATGTGCGAGATCACGGTGACCCGCCAACCCGGCAGGACCCTGATCCACCTGATCAACACCACCGGCTGCTTCGGCAACAGCTTCTTCGAGCCCGTTCCGCTCCGCCACATCAAGCTCCATCTGGACCTGCCGGCGGTCTGCCGGATCACCGCCCACAACGGTGGGAACGTCGAGCTGGCCTGCGACGGCTGCAAGGTCGTCCTGGCTCTGGACAAGCTGAACACCTATGAAGTCATCACCGTGGAAGATGCTTTTTCTCCGGAGAAATGAGGACCGCCATGAAGATCACAGGATTACTCAGCGGCCAGCCCTTCATGACTCAGTACGGCATCGTCGGCTACAGCACCGTGGTCCTCATCGAGGATGAGGACCGCCGCATCCTCTTCGACTGCGGCAACAGGGCCTGCTCCGTCCAGCTGAAGTCCGCCCTGCGCGCGGCCGGGATCTCCCCGGCCGACGTGACGGACGTAGTCGTAAGCCACCTGCATTTTGACCACGTCGGCAACCTGCCCCTCTTTGAGAACGCGAGGATCCTCGTGAGCTGGACAGAGTGGGAGACCGCCGCCGGCGCACCGGACGAATACCACTGCCTGGCCACCTGCGAATACATCCGCGGCAGCGGCCGCCTGGCCTTCGCGGAGGAGGGCGATATGCTGACTCCCCATGTCCGCGTGCTGGCCCTCCCCGGCCACACCGAAGGCCTGATCGGCCTCCTCTGCGCGGGAGAGGATGGGGATACCATCCTCTGCTCCGACGCCATCAAGAACCGCCACGAGCTCTGGGAAGGCCTCGAGCCCATGACCGTCGACCCCGAAAAGAGCCGGCAGACCATGGACCGGATCCGCAGCCTGGCCCGCTTTATCTACCCGGGCCACGACTGCCGCCTGGACATCCTCCACCCCGAGGCGACGCCTTCGGTCTTCATCAGGATCCGCTACGCCGACGGCTTCACCAGGGACATCACCCGCTGAAAATGAGGAGGGACGGTTCTTTTTCACCAGAAATCTTCGATTTTTGAGAAAAAAGGAACGGGAATGAGACAAAGGGACGGTTCTTTTTCACCAAAAATCTTCGATTTTTGGTGAAAAAGAACCGTCCGTTTGTCTCATTCTCATTCTCTCCCCAGCTCAATGCCGGTCAGGAACTCGTAGTACTGGGCGATGGCGCTGTGGTCCTTCTGGCCCCCGTCGTGGTTGTGCATCCACTGGAATACCTCCTGGACCTGGGCGGTCATGGGGACCGGGGAGCCCACGCTGTGGGCGCAGTCCAAGGCGTTGTTCAGGTCCTTGATGTGGAGGTCGATCTTGAAGCCGGGCTTGTCGTTGCCGGAGAGGATCATGGGCGCCTTGGCATCCATGACCGTGGAGCCGGCCAGGCCGCCGCGGATGGCCGCGAAGACCAGCTGCGGGTCGACGCCCGCCTTCTGGGCCAGGGTCAGGGCCTCGGAGAGGGCCTGGATGTTGCAGGCGACGATGATCTGGTTGGCCAGCTTGGTGGTGTTGCCGGCACCGACCTCACCGCAGCGGACGACAGAGCTGCCCATGGCCTTTAAGATAGGTTCACATTTGTCAAAAATCTCCTGTTTGCCGCCGACCATGAAGGAGAGGGTGCCGTCGATGGCCTTGGGATCGCCGCCGGAGACCGGGGCATCCAGCATCTCGATCTTCTTTTCGGCCAGGGCCGCAGCGATCTCCTTGGAGGCCACCGGGTTGATGGAGCTCATATCGACGTAAATGCTGCCTTCCTTCATGTATTTGGCCACGCCCGTCTCACCAAGCATGACCTCCTTGACCTGGGGGCTGTTGGGGAGCATGGTCAGCACGAGGTCGCAGCTCCCGCCGATCTCCGGGATATCCGCGGAGGTGGCGCCGGCTTCGACCAGCTCGTTTGCTGCGCGGTTGTTCCTGTATACCAGGAGCTCGTAGCCCGCCTTCAGAAGGTTCTTTGCCATCGGCTTGCCCATGATGCCGAGTCCGATAAATCCGATTTTCATTATTCATTTCCTCCATTTTTACTTGCACTTTTGGCTGTGCAGACGTATTTGGCTGTTTTGCACTGCCGGCCAGGGATGCGATGCTTCCGGAACTGCCGGTCGTGAAACATTGCGTTTTCAGTAAGACCCGGGAGCCGGTCTCCCCAGCTCCCGGGCGGGTTTTCATTTTATGGAATTACTTCTTTTTCTTCGCAGCCTTTCTGGCGTCCTTGGCAGCCTTCTTGTCAAGATACTTCTTGTTCTCGGCGTCGAAGTCGAGACCCTTCCTGGCGCATTTCTCTCTGAGCTCGCGGATGCGGACCTCCTCGGCCTCAGCCTGCTGCTTGACGATCTCGGCGCGCTGCTGCTCCTCCGGGGAAATGTACTCAATACCCAGCGCCGCGCACTCAGTCTTCTTCCGGTCAACCAGTGCCTTGGAGACCGTGGGCATCTGCTTGTCGATGTCGAAGAAGAAGAGGAAGAGGATGACGAACATGAGGGCCGTGAGGCCGATGGCTCCCTGATAGGAGAAGTTGATCCAGTTGATGGCGGCCTTTGTCTGGTCAGCAAAGAGGGCGACGCCTTCCTCGTTCACACCGATCTGCTCCGGTGTGCTGTAGCCTGTGAGCATGAGGCCCAGGTTGTAGAGGCCCAGGCCCAGGCCGTTGGCCAGCGAGTGCATAAAGCCGACCAGGGCGGCGGTGATACCTTCGACGCGGACGTTCTGAGAGTACTCGACGTGGTCGATGGCGTCACCGGTGAAGCTCATCATGGTGTAGACGAAGGCCATGGAGCCGACACCGGAGAGGGCGGTGCCCAGGTAGACGGGGAGGGTGTGGCCGGCCATGAAGAAGGCGACGGTTGCACCGATGGTGGCCACGATTCCGCCGACGATGATGCAGGCAGTGCGGCCGAACTTTTTGATCAGCGGCACGATGACGAGGAGCGTGGGACCGACCGGGGCCATGGCGATCATGGTGAAGCGGCGCTGGATGGCGGCATATTCACCGTAGGCGTTGCCCTTGACGACCCAGCCCGCGTAGTAGACCTGGCTGACGCCCTTCAGGGCGTTCAGGACCTGGTAGATTAGGATCATGACGATGAAGATGACCCAGTACTTGTCCTTGAGGCAGGCTTTGATCTGCTCGCCGAAGCTGGCTTCCTGAACTGCCTTCTTGTTGCCGTCCGCATCCTCAGCCTGGCTGTTGCGGCGCTCCTCCGTGATGCGCTCACGGGTGAAGAAGTACTGGACGAAGGTCAGCGGAACAGCGATGACGCACATGAAGGCGAGGGTGACCAGGTAGGCCTCCTTCATGTCGCCGCCGGTCATGCCACGGGCGATGGCGCCAAGGAGAGTCGGGAAGATGATGGAAATGATACCCGTGCCGATGTTCTTGGTGATCTGGCCCATGATGGAGTTGCCGGAGCGCTGCTTGTCGTTTCTGGTGGAGAGCGCCGCGGAGAGCTCATAGGCCATGTACCACATGGTGTAGCCGACGGAGTAGAAGAGGTTGTAGGAAATGACGACCCACACCGCCTGGGCCTTGGGCCCCATATCCGGGATGGCGAACATCATGATGATGGAGAGGACGACGATCGGCAGGGAGAGGATGAACCAGGGGCGGAGCTTGCCCTGGCGGCAGACGGTCTGGTCAATGAGCTTGGCCATGATCACGTTGGTGATGGCATCCAGGAGCTTGGAGAAGACCGGGAAGACTACCATGAAGCCCGCAATCCACATGCCCCGGCTGACCGTGAAGCCCAGGGTATCGGTCAGGTACTGGTTGAAGTAGCTGTTGACGATGGACTGGAGAAGCATGACGCCGAAGGGGCCGGCGACGTAGCCGAGGATGCGCTCAGACTTCTGGACGTTGGCGGACTTGATTTTCGTATCCCAGAAATGAGAATCAAAGCGGCCCTCCAGCAGACCTTTTTTGGTGCTCGTGGTGTTCATTTTTCCCTCCTCATAGTATTGTGTTGCTTGTTGTTGATGCTCTTTGAGGCTTGTCTGCCGTCATTTTCTATGAGTAAAGGATACCATCGGGGCCGGCTTTCACAAATCAGTATATTTGATAATCTATATGTGATTTTGCTTTATGTTGCAGAAACACAAAAACAGTGATAAAATAACGAATATACAAGTAAGGTGAGACCGGCTGAAATGAACCAAGACCGGTGCCTTCTGCGGAGCTTTCGCCTGAGAGAGGAGGTTCTATGCCCGGAGAGAATACCATGACCATCGATGAGCGGATCGGCCTGTTCACAGAGCTGCTCTCCTGCCAGGGAGAGTACTATCTCTGGAGCTACGACGCGGAGGGAAATCTCCTTTCGACCAACTGCAGCTACCTCTATCTGGATATCATCCTGAGGCGGGCGAACTGCTACCAGGAGCTTCTTGAGTATGCCCGCACCGAGTCCATGCCCATGATCATCAGCGCCTCCTTCGGCCTGCTCTGGGGAGCGGTCATGGAGCGGGAGGAGGAAGGGCTCAGGCGGATCCATGTGATCGGACCGGCCTTCACCCAGCTGCCGGACCGCAAGGAGATGGAATCTGTTCTGCGGGGGATCTCACCGGCTGTCCGCAGGTGGTCACCCAAGCTGATCCGGAGGCTGGAAGCCCTGCCAGTGGTTACATTTGCGAATTTCTGTCAGCGGGTGCTCATGCTGCATTACTGCGTGAACGCTGAGCATGTCCAGATCAGTGACATCACCCTCAACACGGGAATCATAGACGTCCTGAGCAGGGCCGGCAACGGGGAGGATGAGGAGGAGGCGCCGGATACCCGCGAGCTGCCGGACAGGAACCGGGTGTATCGGGCAGAGCAGGCCCTGCTCACTTTTGTCCGGCAGGGAGACCTCCAGTACAAGGAAGCCCTGTCCGGCATCGCTTCCGTCTTCAACGGAAAGCAGAAGCTGTCACAGAGTTCCCTGCAGCACAGCAAGCTCTCCCAGGTGATCATCATCGCCCTGGCCTCCCGGGCGGCCATCGAGGGAGGTGTCTCCCCGGAAATCATCTATCCCCGCATGGATGCCTACATTCAGGATGTGGACAACGCGAAGGCCGCGCCGGCCATCACGGAGATCGGCATGACCATGCTGGACGATTTTATCCACCTGGTCCACGCCCGGCAGATGCAGGACAATTACAGCAAGCCAATCAGGAGCTGCTGTGACTATATAGAGGCCAACCTGGAGGCGCGTCTGTCCATCCAGGACCTGGCCAGCCGGATCGGATACACGGACTACTACCTGTCCCGCAAATTCAAAAATGAGACGGGGATGAGCATCAACGACTACATCAAGCACGCCCGCATCCGGAGAGCCCAGACTCTCCTGACCACCACGGACCTCAGCATCCAGGAGATTACGGACAAGCTGGGCTTCGGGGCCAGGAGCTTCTTCGCCGAGACCTTCAAGCAGATCGTCGGCGTTCCGCCGGCCCAGTGGAGAAATGAGAACAAGGTCATATGAGCCGGGGGCCTTGAGCATCAGTTTGGTACTCAGGGACGGTTCTTTGGTACTCAGGGACGGTTCTTTTTAACCAAAATCGAAGATTTTGGTTAAAAAGAACCGTCCCTGAGTACCAAAGCTACGGTGAAGCAGCTGCCGCGCCCCGGCGCGGTGTCCACGGACACGGTGCCGCCGTGGAGCTCAATGATTTTCTTCACCATGGCGAGGCCCAGGCCGTTGCCCTGGGTGGTGTGGCTGGTATCGCCCTGGTAGAACTGTTCAAATATGTGGGAGGCGGTCTTCTCATCCATACCTGTTCCCTGGTCTGTTATGGCGGCGATGATCTCGCCGCCTTTTTTGTGCAGCGTCACGCCGATCACGCCGCCCTCCGGGCTGAACTTGGCGGCGTTGTCCAGGATGTTGAGCCAGACCTCCTTGAGGAGGGCGGGATTGCCCTGGCAGGTGGCCTCCGCGAGGTCCACCTTGAAGTCCAGCTCCTTGTCATGCCACTTCTGCCCTGTCACCAGGATGCTCTGGCGGATCTGCTCATCGACCCGGACGGGTTCTTTGTCCGTCAGAATGGCCTGGCTCTCGATCCGGTTGAGGGTCAGGATGTTGGTGGCCAGGTCGGCCAGGCGGCGGCTCTCGTCCCGGATGATGGTCAGATATTCCCGCTGGTCCTCGGGCGGCAACTCCACCTCCATGAGGAGGTCCGCGAAGCCGCTGATGCTGACAATTGGCGTCTTGAACTCGTGGGAGAAGTTGTTAATGAAATCCTTGCGCAGGATTTCCGTCCCCGACAGCTCCTCGGCCGCCTTGTTGAAGCTCTCGGCGAAGTCCCGGATCTCGTGGGGCAGATATTTGTCCTGGGAGGTGTCGATGCGGACGCTGAAATCCCCTGAGGCGAGCTTTTCCATGGCGTCCATGGTCCTGTTCATGGGCTGGATGAAGACAAAGCGAATCATGACCACTATGCTGACCGCCACCAGGATGCAGGCGGCGTACATGATGACCAGGCCGCCGCCCACCGTCACGTGGTCGTCGGTGAAGAGGAAGCCGTTGTCCACGCCGAAATAGACGATGATGGTCACGATGGCCATCATCATAAATACGATAAAGAAGAGGTTGAGGGTCAGGAGAACGGTCAGGCTCAGGGTGCTGAAGGCATCTCTGATTTTGTGGAAGGTTTTTTTCATCTTTCTGCTCTTTCCGGCACGTCGGGGGAGTGCCTTGTTCTTCGGCCCGCCTGGCCGGGACAGATCAGACCTTTCTGACCGCCCGGCAGCCTATGTGCCGTGACTTCAATGCCAGGTATGCGGCGCGCCGTCAGACCTTTCTGACCGCCCGGTAGCCCATGCCGCGCACGGTCTGGATCTCAAACTCCGGCCAGTCGTAGAAACGGGTGCGGAGCCGGTTGATGTGTACATTTACCGTCTTCTCGTCGCTCTCGCTGTCCATGCCCCAGATTTCGTCCAGGAGCTCCAGGCGTGTGAAGGTCCGCTCGGGGTAGGCCAGGAGCTTGTAGAGGAGGTTGAACTCCTTGGGCGGCAGGACCTGGGCGTCGTAGCCTCTGCGGACCGTGTGGGTGTCGTAGTCCAGGACCACGTCGCCCAGGGTGATCTTGTGCTCGTCGACGATCCGGGCGCGCCGGAGCAGGGCCTTGATGCGGAGAATCAGCTCCTGCCTGTCGGGCGGCTTGGTCATGTAGTCGTCTGTGCCCACCAGAAAGCCGGTGCGCTTGTCCTCGGGCAGGGCCTTGGCGGTCAGCATTATAATAGGAAGCATGCTCCCGCTGTCCCGGATGGTTTGGGTCAGGGTGAAGCCGTCCATCTTCGGCATCATGACGTCGCAGATGAGCAGGTCGATGTGCTGGTGGTCCATGATCGCCAGGGCCTCCGCGCCGTCGCGGGCGGGGACGGGATCGTAGCCGTTTATCTTCAGGATGGCGCATAAAAGCTTGTTGGTGCTGGGGTCGTCCTCGGCGACCATGATTTTCAGCATAGGTCTTCTCCTTAATCTATAGATGAAAGTGTCCGCGTGGTGTCCTGTCTGCATTTCCTGCGGGCATGCAGGGCTTCTTCCATATGATACCAATATAAAACAGAAAGATAAACAAAAGATAAACGGAAAAGTTAACTTAAAGATTACCCCCGGACGATATTCTGTGTTCAACAAAGATAAAGAAAAGCGGCCACAAAGAGCCGCCCACCGAAAAAGGAGATATAAAAAATGAAAGCACAGAACACCCTCTACTTACTCACCGGCGCAGCAGGATTCCTCGGCAGCAACATCTGCTCCCAGCTCATCGAGCGCGGCGACAAGGTCCGCGCCTTCGTCCTCAGTGGCGACCCCGCCATCAAGTTCATCCCCGAAGGCGTTGAGATTTTCGAAGGCAACCTCTGCAGCGCCGAGGACTGCGACAGGTTCTTCGACGTTCCCGATGGCACGGAGACCTGCTGCATCCACTGCGCCAGCATGGTGACGGTGAACCCCGACTACAGCGAGAAGCTCATGGCCGTAAACGTTGGCGGAACCGAGAATATCATCGCGGCGGCCAAGAGCCATCCGGAGTGCAGGAAGCTGGTCTACGTTTCCAGCACCGGCGCCATCCCCGAGCTGCCCAAGGGACAGAAGATCAAGGAAGTCAACCAGTTCGTGCCCTATGACGATGACAAGGTAGTCGGCTGGTACAGCCGCAGCAAGGCCATCGCCACCCAGAAGGTCCTGGACGCCGCGGCCGAAGGCCTGAACGCCTGCGTCGTGCATCCCAGCGGCATCCTCGGCCCCAACGACCACGCCATCAGCGAGACCACCGGCACCATCATCAAGATCATGAACGGGGAAATGCCGGTCGGCATGGGCGGCAGCTTCAACCTCAGCGACGTCAGGGACCTGGCCTTCGGCACAATCGCCGCCTGCGACAAGGGCCGAAAGGGTGAGTGCTACATCCTGGGCAACAAGGAAGTGACCCTCAAGGAAGTCGCCAAGATGCTCCACGATGCTTCCGGCTGCAAGCAGCCCCTCTTCTATGTGCCGATCGCCATGGCCTACCGTCTGGCCGCTTCCATGGAGAAGAAGGCCGCGAAGACCGGCGAGAAGCCGCTGATGACCAGCTTCGCCGTCTACAACCTGGACAGGAACAACAATTATGACTACTCCAAGGCTGAGCGGGAGCTGGGCTACCACACCCGCCCCTACAGTGAGACTCTGACCGATGAGGCGCGCTGGCTCGTGAAGGAAGGCCTCATCAAGGGCAATGTCCACATTTCCGAGGAGCCGGCAGCCGAGCTCACTGTCGAGGAGAAGGTAACCAGCGTCTTCGCCGACAGGAACCTCATCGATGAGGTCGCTGTGGCGGAAAATGCAGACATGCTCCAGGCCGCTCTGCATC
>CACXEL010000287.1 GCA_902766655.1 uncultured Lachnospiraceae bacterium
GCCGACCTCCACCTGATCGGCAAGGACATCATCCGCTTCCATACCATCTACTGGCCGATTTTCCTCATGAGCCTGGAGGAACCGCTTCCCAAGCAGGTCTTCGGACACCCCTGGCTGCTCCAGTCAGGCGGCAAGATGTCCAAGTCCAAGGGCAACGTCCTCTACGCGGACGACCTGGTCTCCATCTTCGGCGTGGACGCGGTCCGCTACTTCGTCCTGCATGAGATGCCCTTCGAGAACGATGGCGTCATTTCCTGGGACCTCATGGTCGAGCGCATGAACTCCGACCTGGCCAACACCCTGGGCAACCTGGTCAACCGCACCATCGCCATGAGCAACAAGTACTTCGGCGGCGTGGTGGAAAATAAAGACAACGAGGTGGACAACGAGTTCGACGAGTCCCTCAAGAACGTGATCCGCGGCACCCTGGTCAAGGTGGTGGGCGATATGGACCATCTCCGCGTTGCCGACGCGCTGACGGACATCTTCACCCTCTTCAAGCGCTGCAACAAGTACATCGATGAGACCGAGCCGTGGAAGCTGGCCAAGGATCCGGCCTGCGCAGACCGCCTCAGCACCGTCCTCTACAACCTCCTGGACGGCATCGAGACCGGCGCCACCCTCCTGGCCCCCTTCATGCCCGAGACCGCGGAGCGGATCTTCAGGCAGATCAACGCCGGCCCTGTCCCCTACGACAGGCTGGACAACGACGGCAACTATCCGTCCGGCAACAAGGTCACGGATACGCCCGAGATCCTCTTCGCCAGGATGAAGCTGGAGGACATCCAGCCCAGGATCGACGAGATCGAGGCTGCCCAGAGAAAGGCTGCCGGTATCCCGGAGGAGCCCAAGGCGGAGGAAGCTCCGGCCAAGGAAGCTCCGGCTGAGGCTGCCGCACCCGCCGAGGCTGAGGCGCCTGCCGTAGAGCACAAGGAAACGATCACCTACGACGATTTCGCCAGGTGTGAATTCAGAATCGGCGAGATCCTGGAGTGCAAGGAGGTGCCCAAGTCCAGAAAGCTCCTGGTCAGCCAGGTAAAGATCGGCGACAACGAGGTGGTCCAGATCTGCTCCGGCCTCCGTCCCCAGTACACACCGGAGATGATGGTCGGCAAGAAGGTCATGGTCATCACCAACCTGGCCCCGCGCAAGATGGCCGGCCTTGACTCCTGCGGCATGCTGCTGGCTGCCGAGGGCCCGGACGGCACCATTTCCCTCATGACCACCGACAAGGCCGATGAGATTCCGGGCGGTTCCGAGATCGGCTGAGAGGCGTGACGAACAGAACTTAAGACTATGCCCCCTTCGGCGGATGCCGGAGGGGGCCTTTTTGGAGGAAATCCATGATATTTGACACCCATGCCCATTATGACGACAAGGCCTTCGATGAGGACCGGGAGGAAATCCTGGCCGCTCTCCATCCGGCCGGGATCGGTCTTGCGGCGGACGTGGCGGCCTCCCGGGATTCCCTGGAGCGGGTGCTCTCGCTCGCGCACGGCCATGATTTCATTTACGCGGTGCTTGGGCTCCACCCGGACTACGCATCAGAGCTCGATGAGGAGACCATCGCCTGTCTGGAGCGGGACCTGGCGGACCCCAAGGTGGTGGCTGTGGGCGAGATCGGTCTCGACTACTACTGGAACAAGGCCAGCCGGGAGGTCCAGGCGGCGGCCTTCCGCACCCAGATCGACCTGGCCCTCTCCCGCCGCATGCCCATCGTGATCCACTCGCGGGAGGCGGCCCAGGATACGCTTGCAATCGTGCGCGAAAAGTACGGCCGCGGCACGGCCGGCGCCGCACTGGAACAGAAGGGCGTCATGCACTGCTACAGCTATTCGGTGGAGCAGGCCCGGATCTATACCCGGGAGCTGGGCTTCTACCTGGGCATCGGCGGCGTCGTGACCTTCAAAAATGCCCGGAAGCTCAAGGAGGTGGTGGCCGACACAGACCTGGACTTCCTGGTCCTCGAGACCGACTGCCCATACCTGGCCCCGGTCCCCTTCCGTGGCAAGCGCAATTCCTCCCTCCTCCTGCCCTATGTGGTCCGGGCCATCGCGGAAATCAAAGGTGTGACGCCGGAGGAGGTGGAGGCCAGGACGGAGGCCAACGCACGGCGTATGTACGGGCTCGATGGGCGGCAGAGCAGGGTGCCGGGCTCCGGATCGAAAGGCTGAGCATCCTCCTTTCGGGCAGCCAAAGGCGCTGGGCGCCTCATCCCTTCGGGAACTGCGGACAAAGCCCGGGCACTGCCGGCCCATGACTAAGGATGCGCTGCATCCTTCCCCAGGGGTAAGATTTGTCGATTATAGACAAAACATCAAAAATAATCTACCCATATCATGGGAAAAGTGATAAAATATAGACCAACTATAAGGATTTCAAGGCGGGCGACCCCACACTGAAAATCTTTGTCCGGATGGGCGCACGCTGGAAGAGCATTGTTCGGCGTGCGCTTTTGTGCGTTCAGCATGTCAACTGCGGGGCCCCCAGCGGAGGAGGGAAAAGGTCTCCGGCGGCTGCCGGTTATTCCGATCCCCGCGGCCGGCCTTCAGGGAGGACTGGCAACGGGGAAGGTGTTCATGATCCGGAAGGGAGATAGCTGTTATGAAGCTTGAAAAGTATCTGGGCTGTTCCAAGGCTGCCAGAGGATTGATCAAATCGGATCTGGTGCTGAAGAACGCCAAAATAGTAAATGTATTCACGGACCGTGTCGAGGAGGGCAACGTCGCCATCAAGAACGGCATGATCGTCGGGATCGGAGATGGCTTCGAGGGCAAGGAGGAGATCGACCTTAAGGGCCAGTATCTGACCAGCGGCTTCATCAACGCCCACCTCCATCTGGAGTCCACGCTGGTGAACCCCCAGAACCTGATCTCCCAGGCGGCCAGGCACGGGACCACAACGTTTATCGTGGATCCCCACGAGGCGGCCAACGTTTCCGGCCAGGCGGGCATCGATTACCTGCTGGACCAGACCCAGGATTCGCCGGCCCACGTGTACGTCATGATCGCTTCCTGCGTGCCCGCCTCACCCATCGACGACAACGGCTTCAAGCTGACCGCCGAGGAAATGAAGCCCTACATTTCCAACCGCCGCGTCCTGGGCCTGGGCGAAGTCATGAGCTTCCCGGAGGTCATCAACGGCGACCCGGAAATGAACGCCAAGCTGGAGCTTTTTGACGGCAAGGTCAAGGACGGCCACGCCCCTGACCTGACGGACAGGGAGCTGGCGGCCTACGTCATAGCCGGCATCACCACCGACCACGAGGGCACCACCTACGAGTACGTCATGAAGGAGCGGGCCATGGGCATGACCTGCCATATCCGGGAGGGGAGTGCGGCCCGCAATCTCGAGATGATCATCAAGGGCATTGTGGAGAACAACACCAACACCGAAGGCTTCTGCTTCTGTACCGATGACAAGCATATCGAGGACATCATGCGCGAGGGCGAGATCGACCACAACGTCCGCAAGGCGGTCTCCATGGGCATCAGCCCCATCGCGGCGGTCAAGATGGCCACGATCCAGGCCGCCCGCTGCTACGGCCTGCGCAGGACCGGCGCCGTGGCTCCCGGCTATGATGCCGATCTGGTGGTCTGGGATTCCCTCAAGGACTTCAACGCCCAGATGGTCTTCTACAACGGCGAGCGCATCGACAGCAGGCTCAAGGTCGAGCCCAAGCCTGTCCCGGAGGTCCTGCTGAATACGGTCCACCTGGGTGATATCGACCCGGCCAAGCTCAATGTGCCTGCCGACGGCAAGCCCTATCCGGTCCTCAAGATGATTCCCGGCCAGATCGTCACCAAATGTGATTACCAGGTCCTGCCAGGAAAGGATGGCTTTTTCGTTCCCGACGGGAAGCTGGAGAAGATCGCGGTCTTTGAGCGCCACCATGCCACGGGCAAGGTAGGCGCGGGCGTGGTCGAGGGCTACAATTTAAAGGGAGGTGCCATCGCTTCCTCGGTCTCCCACGACAGCCACAATATTATCGTCATCGGTGACAACGACCGGGATATCCTGCTGGCAGTCAATGAGCTGGCCAGGGTGGGCGGCGGTTACACCATCGTCCAGGACGGACAGGTCTTCGATACGCTGGAGCTGCCGATCATGGGCCTCATTTCCGACAAGAGCTACAGCTTTGTGTCCAAGAAGCTCAAAAAGATGATCAACCGGGCCCACAAGATGGGTGTTCCCAAGGACATGGATCCCTTCATCACCCTCTCCTTCATGGCGCTGACGGTCATCCCGGAGATCCGCTGCACGCCCAGGGGCATGTACTCCGTGACGGAGGGTGCTTTCCTGGACAAGTGAAAAGCGGGAGCGGCAGGGTGTTCAGGGCCGGCCGGACCGCAGGGAGTCTTTCCGGACGTGTGAAGAACGGGGGAGGGTAAGTGCTTCGCCCGGCTTCGGCAGGGCACCTGGCTCTTGAAAAGGTGATAAAGATTTCCGCGGAGCGGCGGCCCGGATGCAACAATGTTTACAAATATCGAATTTATAGTATAATTAGGAGAAGGGGACCTGCCCCGGAGAACTGTAAGAGGTCAGGCTGAAGGAGTTCAAAATGAATAATATTTACGAATTTACAGAGATGGACCAGTACTATTTCGGGCACGCCACCCACTACGATCTTTATAACAAGCTGGGCGCGCATCCCGTCAACATTGACGGTGTGGAGGGCACTTATTTTGCGGTCTGGGCCCCCAACGCGCAGCGCGTGTCGGTCATCGGCGAATTCAACGGATGGGATACCGAGGCCAACATCATGGCTGACGAGGACGCCATCGGCGTCTGGCAGACCTTTATCCCCGGAGCCCGGGCCGGCCAGATGTACAAATATTTTATCATCGGCTACAGCGGAGAGCACCTCTACAAGGCCGATCCCTTCGCCAACCAGGCCGAATTCAGGCCGGGCACCGCTTCCGTCATCGCGGACCTTCGGAACCTCAAGTGGACCGACGACGCCTGGATGAAGAAGCGCAAGGACTTTGACGTGAACACCTCCCCCATGTGCATCTACGAGTGCCACATCGGGTCCTGGATGAAGCATCCGGAGATCGACGGGGTCCCCGAGGGCTTCTACAATTACAGGGAGTTCGCCGAGCGGGCTGCCGACTACCTCAAGGAGATGGGCTACACCCATATCGAGCTCATGGGCATCGCCGAGCACCCCTTCGACGGGTCCTGGGGCTACCAGGTCACCGGCTATTTCGCACCGACCTCCCGGTACGGAACTCCGGAAGACTTCCAGTACATGATCAACTATTTCCACAGGAAGGGGATCGGCGTCATCCTTGACTGGGTGCCGGCCCACTTCCCCAAGGACGAGGCCGGTTTGGCCAAGTTCGACGGGACCGAGCTCTATGAGCACAAGGACCCGCGCCAGGGCGAGCACCCGGACTGGGGCACCAAGATCTTCAACTACGGCCGCCCGGAGGTCAAGAACTTCCTCCTGGCCAACGCTCTCTACTGGATCGAGTTCTTCCATGTGGACGGCCTGCGCGTCGACGCCGTGGCCTCCATGCTCTACCTGGACTACGGCAAGAAGGACGGCCAGTGGGTCGCCAACAAGTACGGTGAAAATAAGAACCTGGAGGCTATTGAGCTCTTCCACCATCTGAATACCCTGATCCTCGGCCGCAACAAGGGCGCGGTCATGATCGCCGAAGAGTCCACCGCCTGGCCGCACGTGACCGGCGACGTGGAGAAGGACGGTGGCCTGGGCTTCTCCCTCAAGTGGAACATGGGCTGGATGAACGATTTCCTGGAGTATATGAAGCTGGATCCGCTTTTCCGCCGGGGAAATCACTACAAGATGACCTTCTCCACCTCCTACGCATACAGCGAGCGCTACATTCTGGTCCTCTCCCACGATGAGGTCGTCCACCTCAAGTGCTCCATGTGGTCCAAGATGCCGGGCATTTACGAGGACAAGTTCTCCAATCTCCGGGCGGCCTACACCTACATGATGGGCCATCCGGGCAAGAAGCTCCTCTTCATGGGCCAGGAGTTTGGCCAGCAGCGGGAGTGGAGCGAGGCCCGCGAGCTCGACTGGTTCCTCCTTGGCCAGGACCTGAACCGCCAGCTCCAGGACTACGTCCGCGACCTGTGGCACATCTATGCCAAGTATCCGGCGGTCTACGCCACCGACAACGATCCCCACGGCTTCGTATGGATCAACGCAGACGATATGGACAGGAGCATTTACAGCTTCGTCCGCCGGTCCCCGGACGGCAAGAAGAATCTTCTCTTCGTGCTCAACATGACGCCGATGGCCCGCCCCGACTACCGGGTCGGATGCCTCAAGAAGGCCACCTACAAGCTGATCCTCAACTCCATGGATCCCAAGTACGGCGGCGACGCCCCCAGGTCCAGGAAGTCCTACACCTCCGTCAAGGAAGAGTGCGACGGCAAGCCCTACTCCATCGCCTACGACCTGCCGGCCTACGGCTGCGCGGTCTTCGTCTACGACGATCCGGATCCGGACAAGAAGAAGAAGGGGAAGAAGGCAGGCAAGAAGAGCGGAAAGAAGTGATTGGAAGGATACTTCTGACAAGCGTATACAGATTAAGAAGTGAGGAAGACCCCCGCGCCGGAAAGGCCGGGGCGCATAAGACAGTTTTATAGTTTTCAGGAAATGGCATGATCTTCTGGTCATGCCATTTCCTGTGTCATCAGTTCATTCAGTGGGATAAAACAAATCAGATCATAGCAGATATGGATGCTCTGACAGCGTTTTCAGCTGCTTTTATCCGGAGCACCAACATAGATCGCCTGCTTTTCCACCGGATTCTCTCTGGTCTTTTTGTCCCAGATAGAATTGGTGTAGGTTTTGAAGTTCACAGTGCGACCGGTATACTCACGCAGTTCCAGAATGTTTATGATAGTGCTCTCATTCCAGTAATACGGATCTTCCTGCTGGTATCTCTGGCATAGAACTCGTTGAACCACATCCGGATCCCCGCGAAGTCATTGTCCACGCTGTTCTGGTTGGCAGAATCGAAATTGTCATTGATGGCAATAGGCTATTGGCTATTTATCGCTTAATAGTTGATATTTATAAATTCCCGAAGCGAGTTCGCCCCGGTTATTTAACGGTACCAGCCTGATACCTCTACCCGATATAATTCAGGCTACATTTACTCTGGTTATCTTTTCATGCTTCTTTATTCTCAAATCCCTGATACCGCCCGCCTTTATGATCTGGTAGGCCGCATTGAGGTCTGCGTTGATGTACGTCCCGTCATTGCTCATGAACAGGCCTCTCGCAATCCTTCTCCTGATGTCATAGTGGGCCCGGTCC
>CACXEL010000288.1 GCA_902766655.1 uncultured Lachnospiraceae bacterium
CCAGGGCAGCTGGTTGCAGACCTTGAGCCACTTGGCGTGCTGGGCGGCCATGGAGTCGATGATGCGGGCGAAGGCCTCGTAGGTGGCGAAGAAGCCGTGGCGTCCGGTGAGCAGGTAGCCTTCCAGCCAGCCCTCGCACATATGCTCGGAGAGCATGGAATCCATGACGCGGCCGTCCGCTGCCAGATGGTCGTCGATATCCAGTGTGGCGGAGTTCCAGTCGCGGTTCTCCACCTCGAAGACAGCGTTCAGGCGGTTGGAGGTGGTCTCATCGGGTCCGAAGATCCGGAAGTTGCGGGCGCTCTCGTTGAGCTTGAAGATATCCCTGACGAACTTGCCCAGCTCGGTCATATCCTGGCCGTCCTTGCCGCCGTGCTCTGTCACTTCGACCGCATAGTCGCGGAAGTCGGGCATTCTCAGGTCGCGAAGGAGCTTGCCGCCGTTGGCATGGGGATTGGCGCCGAGGCGGGCGTCGCCCACCGGGGCCAGGGCCTTGATTTCGGGAAGCAGCTTTCCGTTCTCGTCGAAGAGCTCTTCGGCGTGATAGCTCTTGAGCCATTCAGTGAGGACCTTGAGGTGCTCCTCGGGCTTGTCCATCATGATCGGGACCTGGTGGGCTCTCCAGTAGCCCTCCACGCGCTCGCCATCGACGAACTTGGGGCCGGTCCAGCCCTTGGGCGTGCGGAGAACGATCATGGGCCATACAGGGCGGGTAGTGTCGTTATTTTCCCGGGCATTCTTCTGGATGGCCTGGATCTTCTCGATGACTGCGTCCATGGTCTCGGCCATGAGGCGGTGCATGGTCATCGGGTCCTCGCCCTCGACGAAGTAGGGCTCCCAGCCGCAGCCGTGGAAGAAGTCTGTGATCTCCTGATGGGACATACGGGCGAAGATGGTCGGGTTGGCGATCTTGTATCCGTTCAGGTGGAGGATCGGCAGGACGGCGCCGTCGGTGACCGGGTTCAGGAACTTGTTGCTCTGCCAGGAGGTGGCCAGGGGGCCGGTCTCGGCCTCACCGTCGCCGACCGTCACGGCAGCGATCAGGCTGGGATTGTCAAAGACAGCGCCGAAGCCGTGGGCGATGGAGTAGCCGAGCTCGCCGCCTTCGTTGATGGAGCCGGGCGTCTCGGGCGCGCAGTGGCTGGGAACGCCGCCGGGGAAGGAGAACTGCTTGAAGAGCTTCTGCATGCCGGCCTCATCCTCGCTGATGTTGGGATAGACCTCGCTGTAGGAGCCTTCCATGTAGGTGTTGGCAATGAAGAAGTTTCCGCCGTGGCCCGGGCCGGACAGAAGGATCATGTCCAGGTCATAGCGCTTGATGGCGCGGTTCAGGTGGCAGTAGACGAAGTTCTGGCCGGGCACGGTGCCCCAGTGGCCGACGATCTTCTTCTTGACCATGTCAAGGGTCAGCGGCTTCCTGAGCATGGGGTTCTCAAGAAGATAGAGCTGGCCGGCGGACAGGTAATTGGCGGCCCGCCACCAGGCGTTCATTTTCTCGAGGAGCTCATCGGTGATGGGGCCCTTCTCGAGACAGGTGTCCATAAGCTTTTCACTCATTCTCATCAGTTCCTTTCGTGGTGTGAAATTGTTGGGCAACAAGATGAAACACGCTCGCGGAACGCATGCGAGTGCACGTTCCACGGGCAAAAACGCTCATATCTCCTCGGTGATGACCGTGTCGACCTTCCGGTCCCAGGGCTCTGCCGGTATATGCTCCGCCCGCTGGACCTCGAAGGCCACGGCAATGATGTTCGCGTGCCCGCATCGGGGCAGGAAGCGGTCGTAGTAGCCGCCGCCCATGCCCAGCCGGCTGCCGGCGGCGTCGAAAGCCGTACAGGGGCAGATGACAAGATCGATGTCCCCTGGCTCCACTCTCTCCGACAGGTCCGGATCAGGCTCAGGTATTCCGAATGCTCCGGTCCTCCAGGCTTCTCCGTTGGCCGGCACCAGGGCTTCCATCTCCCGTCCGGCAAGGCAGCGCGGATAGACGTAGCGCTTATCCGGGGCCAGGGAAGGCAGACCGTCCAGTATGACTTCTCCGCCCACCGCCCGATAAAGCATCACCGTGCCGGCATCGCAAAAGGCCGGCAGTGCCAGGATCCGCCGGACGATGGCCGATGACTTCTCTCTTCTCGCCGCTTCTCCGAGGGCTTCCCTGGCTGCGATTTTCTGGCGCCTTAGGTCAGCCCTTCCGTTCCCGGAAAATGCATTCATTTCTCCGCCCTCCCGGGGCCATCCGTAACACGGGATCTGCCCTGCCCGGCTTAAGATCAGGGCCGGAGCCGGGATCAGTCCCTCGTCATACCGTGACCGGCTTTTCCTCCTCAGATTTCCTGAAGAAGCGGGACTTGGCCTCGTCCCACATGATGTCCCTGCTCGCCTGGGCCAGGCGGAGAACGACACCCTTGACGATGTCCTTCCGCTCCGGGGCGAGGTCGCTCATGGCCTTGATGATGGCGTTGTAGGTCTTCCACTTATCGTGGCTCAGATCCTCCAGGCACCGGACGCCGGATGCGTCCAGGGCATCGAAGATCGCCGAGACAAAGCCTGAACGCTCCTCACTGTTCAGATTCTCGACCCACTCGTCCAGGGCCCTGTCCAGGAAGAGGCTGGTCGAGGACTGCCGGTCCGCCTCCTCAAAGCCGTCCCGCTCCACCTGCCAGCTGAAGGGGATGTGCTGGGCCGTGGCGTCCTTGCCGTTGCTCTTGACAACGACCTTCTCCTGCTTGTTGGAAAGGAGAATGCCGACAACAGACCCGTCCGGTATGATCAGCTTGACCTTGTCAAGGCTTCCCCGGTAGCTGTCGCTGGAGACGATGACTTCGTTGAAGCCCGGCCCGTCGTTGGAGTAGACCTGGAGGAGCCGCTCCTTATAGGCTGACCTGCAGAAGGCGGCGGCGAACATGGCCAGGTTTCCGCCTTTGGAATGCCCGCCCACCCGCACAGGGCAGCTGGTGGCTTCGCAGACGTTGTTCAGATAGTTCACAGCATCGAGCTGGGCCGGTGTAGCCATCATGTAGGAGAAATTCAGATCCTCCCGCCAGCCCGCCATGGACGTGTCGGTCCCCCGGAAGGCGACGTAGATGGTCCCGTCCTCCAGGAAAAAGGTCATGGCTCCGAACTGCCGGGTGTCGTCGTGATCGTAGATATCCGAATAGTTGTGGATCAGGATCCTTCCGAACCGCCGGCTGTCGGCGCACACCTCCAGGAGGGCACGGGGATCGCAGAGCATGGTGGACTGGTCGCGGCCTTCGGCGTTGTAGAGGGCCCAGGCGTCGTCCAGCGGGACGGGCATATCCGTGACGATTCCCTTGAAATCACTGTATGCCAGTTCTGCAAGGATCAGATTGTCCACGTCATTGAATGGCCTCTCGGCGAATGACAGGTCGCCCCGCCAGGCAACATAATCGATAATGTTGGCCATAATACTCCTTTCCGTCCTGAATGACTCAGAAAGTAATCAGATAGCTCTTTTCGAAGGTCTCGCCGGGCAGAAGAGTGTTGCCCCACTCCCGCTCCTCGAGGCGCTGATTGAAGTCCGCCCTGTCGGCCCGTCCGTACCAGGGCTCCAGGCAGACGAAGGGTGCCTTCTTGCCCACGGGCGACCAGATGCCAAAGACCGGCGCGTCGGCCTTCACTGCCGCGACGAGCCCGCCGTCGGGATCCAGGATCCGCACTTCATGGACCTGGCCGTTCTCAAGGACCAGGGCATCCTCATCAAAAAGCTCCGGTGTGATCGGATAAGTGCCGTTCTCGGGCACCAGAGTCTTTGTCCGCTCCGTGAGAACTCCCTTTTCCAGAATGCCGACCGTGAGCGGTTCGTCCGATTCGAAGCCGAGCCTGTAGCCGCTCATGCCGCAGTTGAATGCCGGATGCGCGCCGATCGAGAAGTAGATCGGGCGGTCCTTTTCCCGGCTTTTCACGGTCCAGGTCACCTCGATGCTGCGGCCGGTCAGGCGGTAGCCGATGAGGAGTTCAAAGGCGAAGGGGTACTTTTCGAGGGTGGCATCATTTTCGGTCATGGCAAAGACCAGCGTGTCCTCTGTCTGAGAGACCGGTTCGAACATGCTGTCGCGGGCAAAACCGTGCTGCCCCATATGGTAGGCCTTGCCATCATAGAAGGAGGTGTTATCCCTGTAAGCACCCACCAGGGGGAAGAGGACCGGTGCGCTGCGGGCCCAGTAGGCCGGGTCTGCCTGCCAGAGGCACTCTCTTCCGCTCTCCTTCAGTACGACGGATGTAAGCTCCGCGCCCCGGGCGGCGGCGGAGACCTTCAGATATTCATTTTCAAGCGTATACATAGCTGATCCTCCCTTGATCCGGCCCGGATGGGGACCGGTTGGCTGCTTTCTCTATTATACATCAGACCTGTGAAAGAAGGAAAGAGCAGGTATCTCCCTTTTCGACAGAAAGTACAAGGCTGTCCGCTGATCTGCCCGCCGGGCCGTCATTTTGATCATTCGTGGGCCAAAGGAAGGCAAATATCTCTATAGACCGAATGTTGTCCTTTCACACCGCAGGTGCTATAATGCATGTTCTGTACGAGTGCTTCTATATGAAAGGAATATCAGACAAATGCAGACCATCCTCACCCACCTGAAGCTCGACAAGGCCCACCGCCGCAACATCGCCCTCTGCCTGGGCGCCGTTTTCGGCATGGGCTTCTTCCTCTCCTTCCTCATCCTGTGCGGCCTGGGCACCGACCCCTTCACCTTCATGAACGTCAGCGTCTCCGACCGCCTCCACATGACCTTCGGCAACTGGCAGCTCCTGCTGAACGTCTTCCTCTTCATCCCTGTGATCCTGAAAGGGCGGGACCAGATTGGTCTCGGCACCCTGGCCAATATGGTTGGGATCGGTTATATTTCCGACTTTTTCCGGTGGCTCTGGGGGCAGGTCCTGCCGGAGACGGTCTTCACGGTCTTTCCCGTGCGGGCCGTCCTTTTCGCCGTCACACTTGCCGGCTTCATCGTGAGCGCAGCCGTCTACATGAACGCTGACATGGGCGTGGCTCCCTTCGACGCGGATGCAACGCTCCTCTCACGCCTCTTCCCCCGGATTCCCTTCATGTTCGTACGAATGGCGTGGGACGCTTCCACGATCGTCATCGGCATGCTCTGCGGCGGGATCCCCACAGCGGGCGCCGTCATCATGGTCTTCGCCCTCGACCCCATCATCACGGCGGTGGGAAATTTCCTGCGGAAGAAAGTGCTGATCTGAGAACCGGCTTCAAAGGGGCCGATCCGCAGATATTCCACAGTTTTACCACGCAACAGCTTCCCAATGGTGCCGTTTGTATGATAAAATAATACTATCTATTTTATCGGACTGTCGGGGCTGACCGCACGCAGGCCGCTCCGGCCCACATAGAGGAGATCAATTATGAAACGATTACTGGCTTTATTTCTGACCGGTGCCCTCACCCTCTCCCTCTTCGGCTGCGCCCAGAATGCCCAGTCGGTGAGCGGCACGACTTCCACCACCGAGTCATCTGCCGGCAATGCCCTGGCCTCAGAGGAGGTCAAGGAGGAGGCCGAAGCGCCCGCCGCCGAGGAGACGGCTGCCGAAGAAACGGCC
>CACXEL010000289.1 GCA_902766655.1 uncultured Lachnospiraceae bacterium
AGTTGCAACCGCCGGTTGACAGATTGAAAAGCCTGATTGGTGGTCTGCTCCTCCTCTTTTTGTATAATAAAGGCATACAGAGAGAGCGCAAAGGCGCGGACATCCACGAAAGACGGAGGTAAATACAATGATTCTTGCGGATAAAATCATAGAGAACAGAAAAAAGAACGGCTGGTCCCAGGAGGAACTGGCGGAGAAGCTGGGAGTGTCAAGACAGTCGGTATCCAAGTGGGAGGGAGCCCAGGCGGTTCCCGATATGAAGAAGATCCTCCAGCTCTCGGAGCTCTTCGGCGTAACTACGGATTATCTTATGAAGGATGAAATCGAGGAGGCCCCGCCTGCAGAGCTGGTACCGGTGGACAGCGGGGTGGAGGAAGAGATACGGATGGTATCCATGGAGGAGGCCGATGCCTTTCTCAGCCACAATGAGCGTGCGGCGAGGAGGATATCGAGCGGCGTTATGGTCTGCATTTTCTCTCCGATTATCCTGATCCTGCTCGGCGGGCTCGCGGAGGCGGGATTCATTTCCCTGAATGAGACGGTGGCCGAGGCGGCCGGAACAACGGTCCTGCTCCTCATGGTCGCGGGAGCCGTGGCTGTCTTCATCGGAGAGGGCATGCGGGGAGCAAAGTACGATTACCTGGAAAAGACCGGAATCGACACCGAATACGGTGTGACGGGCATGGTCAGAGAACGCCGGGATGCATACGCGGAGACGCACACCAGGCTCATCATCATCGGCGTCATGCTCTGCATCATCTCCGCTGTTCCGCTTCTCATCGGTGAGATCATCGGGTATTCCAACAATACCGACCTGCTTCCCATCGTCGCTGTGGGAGGAATCCTTGTCATGTGCGGCATCGGCGTCAAGCTGATCGTTCTCACCTGCATTCGTAAGGGCGGCTTTGACCGGCTTCTGGAGGAAGGAGACTACACCAGGCTCGAAAAGAAGGCAGGAAGATTCGACGGGATCTACTGGGCCATCGCCACGGCTGTCTATTTCGTGTGGAGCTTCGTGACCATGCGGTGGGATTTCACCTGGATCCTCTGGCCGATCGCCGGCGTGCTCTTTGCGGCATACCGTGAAATCATGAAGGCGATCGTCCGGAGCAAAAAAGCCTGATCCGGGCTAAGAGAGATGTAAGGCAGGGTGTCCTGAAAAGGATGCCCTGCCTTTTCTGCGCCGGCAGCAGGGACCAGAGGACTGCGCTCATTGCATTTCCCGGAGGCGATCGATGGGGGCGGAGAGGAGGAGCCGCGCTGGATGTGAAAGGCTTTGCCCGTTTCTGTCAAGGATAGAGGAAGGAAATGTTTTACCTGTTGGATGTGAAGAGGCAGCAGGCAGTTGCTCGGCGTGTCCGGGACGGACGCGACGCTTTTCTTCCACCTGACGGAAAGCATGGAGTTGCCTTGACCGCGCAGGGTCATTATAATGAGAAAGGCAGAGATATGCTCAGGATGGCAGTCAGCTGCGGCTTAAAAAACAGCCCATGGGTAGATGACATACGATTAGTAATACATGGCTAATCCCGAATGGGGAGGAATCCGCTCGTTCGGGAATGTTTTCATCCTGCCTTGAGCAAAGCTTGCATAGTGAAGGCGCTCTGCCGGATATAATAGTATTGTTTATGCCGTAAGGTGGAAGGGAAACATGCCATGTCAGATTATTTTGGAAAAGACGTTCCCAAGCTGGGCTTCGGCCTTATGAGGCTGCCCCGGAAGGGCCTGGTGACCGATATAGAGCAGGTCAAAAAGATGGTGGACCTCTTTATGGGCGCCGGCTTTACTTATTTTGATACCGCTTATGTTTACCCGGGTTCCGAAGCCGCTACGAAGAAGGCCCTCGTCGACCGGTATCCGAGAGACTCCTTCACGCTGGCAACCAAATTGAATGCATTCATTCCGGGCATGACCGAGAGGATGGCTAAAAAACAATTCTCCACTAGTCTTCAGAGGACAGGGGCCGGCTATTTTGACTTCTACCTGCTCCATGCGCTGATGGAAAACAACTACAAAAAGTATGAAAAATTTCACATATGGGAATTTGCCCGGGAGCAGAAGGCGAAGGGTCTCATAAAGCACATCGGCTTCTCCTTCCATGCAGGCCCGGACCTGCTTGACAAGCTTCTGAACGAGCACCCGGAAGTGGATTTCATCCAGCTTCAGATCAATTACGCGGACTGGGAGAACCCCTCCGTGACCTCCAGGGCCAACTACGAGGTGGCCAGGCGGCACGGCGTGTCCATCACTGTCATGGAGCCCGTCAAGGGCGGCAACCTGGCCAATCCGCCGGAAGAGGTGAAAAAGCTCTTCAAGGATTACCATCCGGATATGTCTTATGCTTCCTGGGCCATCCGCTTTGTGGCATCCCTGGACGGCATCATCACGGTGCTCTCAGGCATGTCCAACATCGCGCAGATGGAGGACAATCTGTCCTACATGAAGGATTTCAAGCCGCTCAATGAGGAAGAACAGAAAATCATCCAGGAGGCCCAGCGAATCATCGGCAACTCCTCGACCATTGCCTGTACTTCCTGTCACTACTGCACGGAGGGCTGCCCGAAGCAGATCCACATACCGGATATTTTTGCGGCCATGAACAAGCAGCTGGGCAACGGACAGATGGCTGAGGCGGAGGCTGCCTATAAGGCTGCTACGGCGGAAGGCGGGCTGGCATCCGCCTGCATCACTTGCAGGCAGTGTGAGAGGGCCTGTCCCCAGCATCTGCCGATCACCAGACACCTCGCCCAGGCTGCGGAAATGTTCGAGAAGGCCTGAGGCAGCAGGGCTTTGACCCGGCACGGGATGGGAAAAAACGCCTCTGAGACCACCGATAAAAGTGGAGGGCATATTTGAAATAGTACAAAGATGCAGCGATACAGTTCAACGGCACCACTGTCAGAAAGGCTCGAAGTATGGATACATTTGAAGCAATCAGCAGAAGACACAGCTACAGGGGAAAATACAGACCGGACCCGGTCCCCAGGGATGACCTGAGAAAGATCATGGAGGCAGGCCTGGCCGCCCCTTCCGGCTGCAACAAGCAGACGACCAGCCTCATCGCCGTGGATGACCCGGACATTCTGAGGCAGCTTTTCGGAGTCATCGATCCGCCCATTGGCGAGACGGCGCCCGCCATGATCTGTGTCCTGAGCAGGGACATTATCGCTTACCGGAACAGGTGCTTCGCGGTCCAGGATTACTCGGCAGCCATCGAGAACATGCTCATCGCCGTCACGGCCCTCGGCTACCAGAGCTGCTGGGTAGAGGGACATATCACCGACGAGGACAGGATCGGGGACCAGATGGCGAAAATTCTGGGTGTGCCTGAGGAATATCATCTCATATGCTTCCTTCCGGTCGGCGTGCCCGAGACGGAGGCCGGCGGACCCAGGAAGAGAGCTTTTGAGGAGAGGGCCTGGTTCAACGGCTTTGGGAAGTGAGAGAATGCCCGCAGCCCTGCCTGGCAGAACTGCGGAAGGTATCCATCCTTCAGAGGCTGTCCGGACATCGGCGGCACTGGGGCAAGGAGACAGAAGGTGGGCGCGGATACTGCGTTGAGACATAGCATCATGAAAAGGAGAGATTTGTGACGGAATATTATGATCTGAGCCGCTTCACTGCTGCCCATCGCAGCACGTATCCCACAGCTCTTCAGG
>CACXEL010000290.1 GCA_902766655.1 uncultured Lachnospiraceae bacterium
CAGGATGGACCGGGCAGTCTCGTAGCCCAGGAGGGTCGGGTTGCATTTGACAAAGGTGTGGAAGCCCTTCTCCGTGATCAGGTAGGAGGCGATGGCCTCGATCTCCTGCGGGGGACATCCGTGGAGGGTGGAGACGGTTGCGGACCCGGCGATCTGCGTCGGGATCGCGTCGATATCCGCCTCGGTCAGGTGCTCGAACCTGCCCAAGTTGGCCTTCAGCCAGGCGATGCACTCCCGGTAGACCGGGTGATTGCCGGCGCAGAGCATGTCGTTCAGATAAGTGTCGATTTTCTCGGACTTGATGCCCTTTAAGTCGTAGCCGACGGAGATATTGAAAACGAAGCCATCCGCCGCCCCGAGGCCCCACTCCTTCGAGAGGACCTTCAGCGCGACGAAGGCCTTGACGTACTCCGCGTAGGCCTGGGGCACGTAGAGCTCGGTGGACCACTCGCAGTTGTAGCACTCGTCGTCCGCCAGGATGCAGGGCTTGGCCACCGGCAGGTCCTCGCCGTCCAGGATCTGGACAGTCTTGAGCTCAAAGAACCTGGCGCCGGAAATGTAGGCCGCTATGATATTCTGGGCCAGCTGGGTGTTGGGGCCGGCCGCCGGCCCGAAGGGGGTCTCGATTTTTTCCTCGAATATGGCAAGGGACCTGGCCGGATCCGCCTTGAAGAACCGCCGCACGCCGAAGGCGGTGCCGCTCTTCTTCTCCTCGAGGACCCAGTTCATCAGATTTCCGAAGGGAATCGGTGTCATTCTGTCTCCCATGGTTTTTCTCCTTCCGTATATTGTCTCTGCCGCGCGGCCGGGACTCTGACCGGACTGTCTTTTACCGGGCTCCGGGGGCTGCTCCCTGCCGGGTGATTCCTGCTCGCTCAGGCTTCCCGGGGTTTCCTGCCGGGTGATTCCTGCTCATTCAGGCTTCCCGGGGCTCCCTGCCGGCGCGGCTTGCTTTCATTTTCCTGACTGCAGATCCGGGTTCCTCATCCGTTGATGGATTTTGCCAGGTCCCTGGCGGCCTGGCGGCACTCGGCCATGGCCCTGGCCTCGTCGCAGACCAGGAGCTCCCTGTCCTTCATGAGGACCTTGCCCGCACAGACCGTGGTCTGGACCAGGGCGCCGCTGATGCCGAAGACCATATGGGAATTGATGTTGGCGGCCGTCATGGGCGTGAGCGGGTCGTATTTCACCACGACCACATCCGCCGCGGCGCCTTCCTTCAGGACGCCGAGCGGCGTCTTGAAATAGCGGTTCGCGATGGCCGGATTACCCTCAAAGAGCATGGCCGGGACCTCTCCCCAGGCTGCGTTGGGATCGCAGAGGTGGTGCTTGTGGAGGACGTTGGCCACCTTGTAGGACTCGAACATGTCGTGGGTGTAGCCGTCGGTGCCCAGGCCGGTCAGAATGCCCTTGTGGAAGATCCGCATGGTGGGCGGGCAGCCGCAGGCGTTGCCCATGTTGGACTCGGGGTTGTGGACGACCATGGTGTCCGTCTCCTTGATGAGGTCCATCTCCTGCTCGTTCACGTAGATGCAGTGGGCCAGGAGGGTCTGCGGTCCGAGGATATCGTGGTCCATGAGCCGGTTCACGATCCGCTTGCCGTACTTTCTGAGGCAGTCGTGGAGGTCCTCGATACCCTCGGCCACGTGGATGTGGGCGCCGACGCCCTCCGGCATGTTCTCCCGGCAGAGCTCGAAGGTCTCGTCGGAGATGGTGAACTGGGCGTGCATGCCCATCATGGCCTTCAGCATGTCGCTGTTCTCTTTGGCCGTATATTTGATGAAATCAGCGTTCTCCCTGACCGAGGCCCTGGCCTTGTCCATGCCGTCGCGGTCGGAGACCTCGTAGCAGAGGACCGTCCGGACGCCCAGCTCTTTGGCCGCGTCCGCGATCCTGAAGAGACTGCCTTCGATGGAGCCGAAGCTGGCGTGGTGGTCGAAGACGGTCGTCACGCCGTTCTTGATGCAGTCGATGTAGGTGGCCATGGCACTCCAGTAGGTCTGATCCAGCGTCAGATGGCGGTCGATATTCCACCACAGTCCGTCCAGGATCTCCAGAAAGCCTTTGGGATTGTAGCCGTTGATGCTGAGGCCCCTGGCCAGCGCGCTGTAAATATGCTCATGGGTGTTGATCAGGGCCGGCATGATGACCTGTCCTTTGGCGTCGATCAGCTCCGCGTCGGGGCAGGCCTTCTTCAGGTCGTCAAATCTGCCCACCTTAAGGATCTTATCGCCATCGATCAGAACGCCGCCGTCCTCGATCAGGGGACATGCCGCATCCCTGGTGATCACGGTTCCTTTGCCTATCAGCTTCATTGAGATACCTCCTTCCACGTTCAAAATCTTACCTGTTCAAGGCCAAACCGGGAGGGAGGCACATAGCGGTCCTCTCCCCCTTCCGCCGTCGGCTGCCGGTCCGCATAAGCGTCCTTTTTTGCATGCCGGTCCGGCGAAAACCTTTTGACCAGTCAATCTAATTTTATACTACCATATCCAATATTTTACAGCAATTATTATTTGTAAAAATTTTTGTTTGGTTTTCAAAATTATTGTTGATTCTATATTGACTTATCCCCTCCATCTGCTATGATGGAAGCAGAAGACTGACCAAAAATCCACGCAACTGCTCCGCCCCGCCGATGCGGAAAATGAACACAAGGAGGCAGACCATGACACTCGACCTTCTCAGGCAGCTGGCCGCTGCCCTGGCGGCCCAGTTCGGGGAGGACTGTGAGATCGTGATCCACGACCTGACCCGGAAGAGCCTCGCCAAGTCCGTGGTCTGGATCGAGCACGGGGAGGTGACCGGCCGCAGGATCGGCGACGGCCCCTCCCGCATCGTCCTCGAGACCCTTCGGGCTGATCCTGCCAGGGTGCAGGACCAACTGGGCTACCTGTCAAAGACGGAGGACGGAAAGATCTTAAAGTCCTCCACCATCTTCGTCCGGGAGACTCCGGACGGACCCATCCAGTATATCTTCGGGATCAACTACGATATCACCCGGCTCATCTACGGAAGCGACGCGGTGAACGCCCTGATCCGGGAGACGCCGGGCTCTGCCGCGAGGAAGGAGCCGGAGAAGATCCGGACCAACGTGGAAGCTTTGCTGGATGATCTCATTTCCCAGGCCATAGCCATGGCCGGCAAGCCGGTATCCCTCATGACCAAGGAGGACAAGAAGGCCGTCGTCCGGTTCCTGAACGAATCCGGCGCCTTCCTGATCACCCGGTCGGGGGAGAAGGTCGCCCAGCTCCTGGGCATTTCCAAGTACACGCTCTACAATTACATGAAGCAGGATGACAGCTGAAGGGCCGCCGCAGACTCAATGCAAGCTGTTCGCAAAAAGGAAGCAGGATGGCGGCTTGCGGGCCGCCGCAGACAATGTTCTCCGTGGTTCGTAAAAAGGAGGCCTGACCATGAACCGCACCAACAACACAGATCTTGTCTTCACCACCAACCACCTGCCGCCATCGAACGACAAGTGGCTCCCCATCATGTCGGAGGAGAACGTCAGAAAGGCCCTGGCCTTCCACCGCTCCTTCCCCCAGTACGAGGTGACGCCGCTCCACCGTCTGAGGAGGATGGCGGATTATCTGGGCATCAAAAGCCTCTATGTCAAGGATGAATCCTACCGCTTCGGTCTCAATGCCTTCAAGGTCCTCGGCGGCTCCTACGCTATTGCGCGCTACATAGCCCAGGAGACCGGCATGGACGTGAGCGACCTGCCCTACGAGGTCCTCTCCTCGGAGGAGATGCGGGAGAAGGCCGGCCAGACCACCTTCTACACCGCCACCGACGGCAACCACGGCCGCGGCGTGGCCTGGGCGGCCAACAAGCTGGGCCAGAAGGCCGTCGTCCGGATGCCCCGGGGCTCCTCGGAGATCCGCCGGGCCAACATCGAGAAGCTTGGCGCCGAGGTCACCATCGAGAAAGTGAACTACGACGACTGCGTGCGCATGGCCGCCGCCGAGGCCGCGGCCGACCCCCACGGCGTCATCATCCAGGACACCGCCTGGCGCGGCTACACGGACATTCCCTCCTGGATCATGCAGGGTTACGGCACGCTGGCCATCGAGGCCGACCGCCAGCTCCTGGCCGACGGCTGCGAGGGCCCGACCCATGTCTTTGTCCAGGCCGGCGTCGGCTCCCTGGCGGGCGCGGTGGTCGGCTATTTCGCCAACAAATATAAGGGAAGTGAACCCGTCATGTGCGTCTGCGAGGCCGTCTCCGCCGACTGCCTGACCCGGTCCGCCCTCCGGGGCGACGGCAGGACCGTCAAGGTCACGGGCAAGCTGGACACCATCATGGCCGGCCTGGCCTGCGGGGAGCCCAACACCATCGGCTGGGACATCCTGCGGAACCACGCCGCCGGTTTTGCGGGCTGCCCGGACTGGATGAGTGCCAAGGGTACCCGGATGTACGGGGTTCCGCTGAACGGCGACCCGACCATCATCTCCGGTGAGTCCGGCTCCGTCCCCATGGGCTTCCTGGCCTCCATCTGCTGCTACAAGGACGACAAGTACGCCGAGATCCGGGAGGCGCTCAGGCTGGATGAGAATTCCCGGGTCCTGCTCATCTCAACGGAAGGAAACACAGACCCGACCAGATTCCGCGAGGTGGTCTGGGACGGGCTTTACGGGATCCGCCACAGGGGCGAATCCGGCATCAAATAAATCTATCCGGCCGCAAGACAAAAGGAGGGAAATACAATGGACTATACCGGCATCAAGGAGCTTGCCAAAGGTTACGAAAAGGAAATGGTCGCATTTCTCCGCGACATGATCCGCATCCCCAGCGAGAGCTGCGAGGAGAAGGATGTGGTGCTTCGGATCGCCGAGGAGATGCGGAAAGTCGGCTTTGACAAGGTCGAAATCGATCCCCAG
>CACXEL010000291.1 GCA_902766655.1 uncultured Lachnospiraceae bacterium
GGTGGGGGAGAATGAGAATCAGGGACGGACCTTTTTTCTCAAAATGCAGGCATTTTGAGAAAAAAGGTCCGTCCCTGATTCTCATTCTCCCCCACCCCTCCCCGAAATCCTTGCAACCCGCCCCAAAGTGGAGTAAAGTATTAACTGTATGATTCTGCCCATCCGGGCATGGAGTCAAGGAGAGGAGTTTTATTATGATTTCTGAAAAAATGAAGACCTATGTAGCGGGCAGCTCGGCCATCCGGGCCATGTTCGAGGAAGGCAAAAAGATGGCCGCCATCTACGGCGCGGACCACGTCTATGACTTCAGCCTCGGCAACCCCAACGTTCCGGCGCCGGCAGAAGTCAAGGCCGCCATCATCGACATCCTGGAAAAGGAAGACCCGGTCCTGGTCCACGGCTATATGAACAACTCCGGCTACGAGGACGTGCGCGGCGCCATCGCCGCCCATCTGAACAGCCTTTACGGCACCGCCTACGGCGTCGCCAATATCCTCATGACGGTCGGCGCGGCCGGCGGCATGAACGTTTTCTTCAAGACGATCCTGAACCCCGGAGACGAGGTCATCACCTTCACCCCCTATTTCGGCGAGTACAGGTCCTACACTGCCAACTTTGACGGGAAGCTCGTCGCTGTCCCCGTGGACGCGGACACCTTCCAGCCCGACCCGGAGGCCCTGGCAGCGGCCATCACGGAGCGCACCAAGATCGTGATCGTCAACTCCCCCAACAACCCGACCGGCGTCGTCTACACACGCGATAAGCTGGCGGCCGTGGCGGAGGTCCTCGAGAAGAAGCAGGCCGAGCTCGGCACCACCATCTATCTCTTCTCGGACGAGCCCTACCGGGAGATCGCCTACGACGGCATCGAGGTCCCGTGGATCCCGTCCCTCTACCGCAACACCATCGTGGGTTATTCCTACTCCAAGTCCCTCTCCCTGCCGGGCGAGCGGATCGGCTACCTGGTCCTGCCCTCCGAGATCGACGATTTCGCGGACGTGACCGCCGGCGCCAACGTCGCCAACCGGATCCTGGGCTTCGTCAACGCGCCCTCCCTCATGCAGAGAGCGACAGCCCGCTGCCTCGACGCCCAGACTGACGTTGCCTTCTATGACGGCAACAGAAAGCTCCTGACTGAGACCCTCCGCGAGGCCGGCTTTACCTTCGTGAACCCCGACGGCGCCTTCTATCTCTGGCTCAAGTCCCCGGTGGAGGACGAGAAGGCCTTCGTGGCCGCGGCCAAGGCAAAGCAGATCCTCTTCGTCCAGGGCTCCAGCTTCGGCTGCGGCGGCTGGGTCCGGATCGCCTACTGCGTCTCCCGGGCGACGGTGGAAAATGCCCTCCCCGGCTTCAAGGAACTGGCGGTGGAATATGGGCTGGGAAGATAAGGTCAGAAAGGTCGTCCCCTACACCCCCGGCGAGCAGCCGAAGGCGGCGGACGTCGTAAAGCTCAATACAAATGAGAACCCCTACCCGCCCTCCCCGGCCGTGGCCGAGGCCGCCGCGCGCATAGCCGCGGAGACCGACAGGCTCCGCCTTTACCCGGATCCCAAGATCTCGGACCTGGTGAACGCCATCGCGGACGTCTACGGCGTGAGAAGGGATGAAGTCTTCGTCGGCGTCGGCTCCGACGACGTCCTGGCCATGCTCTTCATGACCTTCTTCAACTCGGACAAGCCCATCCTCTTCCCGGACATCACCTACAGCTTCTACGACGTCTGGGCGGACATGCTGCGGATCCCTTATGAGAAGGTGCCGCTGGACGAGCATTTCCACATCCGGCCCGGGGACTACAAGCGGGAGAACGGCGGTATCGTGATCGCCAACCCCAACGCGCCCACCGGCGCCCTCCTGCCCCTTACGGCCATCGAGGAGATCGTGGCTGCCAACCCGGACAGCGTGGTGATCGTGGATGAGGCTTACGTGGACTTTAACGGTGTCACGGCCCTGCCGCTCCTCGACCGCTACGACAACCTGGTCATCACCCAGACCTTCTCCAAGTCCCGGTCCATGGCCGGCCTCCGCATCGGCTACGCTTTCGGAAATGCACCCCTCATCAAGTACCTGAACGACGTCAAGTACAGCTTCAACTCCTACACCATGAGCTGGCCGGCCATCCTCATGGGCACGGCGGAGGTGCTGGACACGGAGCATTTCGGGGACAACTGCCGGAAGATCGTCCGGACGCGGGCCAAGACTACGGAGCGCCTGAGGACCCTGGGCTTCTGCCTGGAGGACTCCTGCTCCAACTTCGTCTTTGCCACCCACCCCAGGGTCAGCGCGAAGGAAATCTTCGACTACCTGCGGGCCAACAATATCTTCGTCCGCTGGTTCAACCAGGACAGGATCCGGGAATACCTTCGGATCTCCATCGGTACCGATGCGGACATGGACCGCTTCTTTGCGGTCCTCACCCCCTTCCTTCAGGAAAAGGGCGCCCTCTGAGGCGAAATCAAAAAGCGGAGCGGGGCCTGACGTTCACGCCCCTGACCGCTTCCCACACCCTGTGAGGAGAACCGGCAAGTGGGGCGGAGCCCGGTATTCACGGCCAGCCCCGCTGCAAATCATGAACGGAAACGGAGACTTGTATTACTGATGAAATATCTCATCGCCTTCCTTGTATCCATGGTGCCCCTCGTCGAGCTGAGAGGCGCCCTGCCGATCGCCCTGGCGTCCGGCATCCCGACCCTGCAGGCTTACGCCATCTGCATCGTGGGCAACATGCTGCCCGTGCCGGTCATCTTCTTCTTCGCGAGGAAGGTCCTCGAGTGGGGGAAGGACAAGCCGATGATCGGCTCCTTCTTCACCTTCTGCCTTGAGAAGGGCCATAAGGGGGGAGAGAAGCTGAAGGCCAAGGCTGGCCGGGGGCTCTTTCTGGCTCTCCTGCTCTTCGTCGGCATTCCCGTGCCGGGCACCGGCGCCTGGACAGGCACCCTGGCCGCCAGCATCCTGGACATGGATTTCAAGTCCAGTGTCATCGCCGTCATGCTGGGCGTCGTGCTGGCCGGCGTCATCATGGGCACAGGCACACTGCTGATCATGCACGGCGTCAGCTTCTTCGGCTGAGCGCACACGAAAGTGATATACCATTATGGCAGGCGATCGGCACCTTGCAGTCGGGGATGAGAAGCTCCCCTCGCCGCCGGTGCTGAACAGTCACATGAAAAGGAAGAACCGGAGCATGAAAAAGATGGTGAGAGGCATACTGATTGGCGCAGGCGCACTGGCCGGCGTCTCGACGGCAGCCCTGGGTGGCATGGGCCTGTATTTCTGCAGGAGCTTCCTGAAGAGAAATGCAGACCCCTACAAGGACGACGAGCTGGCTGACGAGAACTACACAAAGGGCTACGGAAAAGAGTACGAGGCCGGTGTCCGCTGGAACGAGCAGGCCCCCTTCGAGGAGCTGACGCTGACGGCCCGCGACGGCGTACAGCTGGTCGGCGGTTTTCTGCCGGCGGAAGGGGAGGCCCGGCGGGCTGTCCTCCTTTCCCACGGCTGGCACAGCACCTGGCAGAAGGATTTCGCAGGGATCGTGCAGTACTATCACGAGCACGGCGCGGACGTGCTCGTGATCGAGCAGAGGGGTCAGCGCAGGAGCGGAGGCGCCTACATCACCATGGGCACCCGCGAGAGCGAGGATGTGGCCGAGTGGGCCGCATACCTGGCGGAGCGCGAGGGCAGTGAAGTTCCGGTCTATCTCCACGGCATGTCCATGGGCGCGACGACGGTCCTCATGGCCCAGGGCGAGACGCTTCCGGAGAATGTTCGCGGCATCATCGCGGACTGCGGCTTCACCAGCCCCTGGGACATCACCCGGGCCTGCCTGAAGGCCTGGTTCAACCTTCCGACCTATCCCTTCATACCGGCTGTCCGGGCCGTGACCAGGCTCGCGGCGGGATATGATTTAAAGGAAAAATCCACCCTCGAGATCCTGCGGACTGCCAGGATCCCGACCCTCTTCATTCACGGCACCAAGGACGACTTCGTACCGCCGCACATGACGATTCACAATTATCAGGTCTGCAGTGCCCCCAAGCGGCTGTGCCTGGTGGACGACGCGAGCCACGCGTTCTCATGGTATTTTGATAACGAAAAGTATATCTCGGCGCTGGAAAGCTTCTTTGCAGAGCTGGAGGAAAACTGAGAGGAGGAGAACATGTACACAGAAAACAAGATCCTGATTGCCATGAACCGCAATCCCATCTACATGCTGCCCGCCATGGCCAACCGGCATGGTCTCATTTCCGGCGCCACGGGCACCGGCAAGACCATCACCCTGAAGGTGCTGGCCGAGTCCTTCTCGGATGCGGGTGTCCCCGTTTTCCTGTCGGATATCAAGGGGGACCTGAGCGGCATGAGCCTGCCGGGCGCCGACACGCCTTCCGTCAATGAGCGGATTGCCCGCTTCGGCCTGGGCGAGCGGGGCTTTATGTACCGCGCCTACCCCACCAGATACTGGGACGTCTTCGGCGAGAAGGGCCTTCCGGTCCGTGCCACCGTCTCCGAGATGGGTCCCCTGCTCCTCTCCCGGATCCTGGATCTCAACGAGACCCAGGAGGGCATCATGGACATCATCTTCCGGGTGGCGGATGACCAGAACCTCCTGCTCCTGGACCTCAAGGACCTGCGGGCCATGGTCCAGTTCGTCGGCGACAACGCGGCGGCCTACCGGACCAACTATGGCAACATTTCCGCCTCCAGCATCGGCGCCATCCAGAGACGGCTCCTGAAGCTCGAGACCCAGGGGGCCGAGAACTTCTTCGGCGAGCCCGCCCTGGACATCCGCGACTGGCTGGTCTTCGACAACGAAGGCCGCGGCATGATCAACGTCCTGAACTGCGTCAAGCTCTTCCAGCAGCCGGCCCTCTACGCCACCTTCCTGCTCTGGATGCTGAGCGAGATCTACGAGACCCTGCCCGAGGTGGGCGACCTTGAGAAGCCGAAGATGGTCTTCTTCTTCGACGAAGCCCACCTCCTCTTCCACAACGCCCCCAAGGAGCTCATGACCAAGATCGAGCAGGTCGTCCGCCTGATCCGCTCCAAGGGCGTCGGCGTCTTCTTCATCACCCAGAACCCCACGGACGTGCCGGACAAGATCCTCTCCCAGCTGGGCAACCGTGTCCTGCACGGCATGCGCGCCTACTCCGCCACGGACCTCAAGGCGGTCCGGACGGCTGCCATGACCTTCCGCCAGAACCCCATGCTGAATGCCGAGGAGGCCATCCAGCAGCTGGGCACCGGCGAGGCCCTGGTCCAGTTCCTGGATGCCAAGGGCATCCCCGCCATGGTCGAGCGCGCGGCCATCATGCCGCCGCAGAGCCTCATGGGCATGGCGCCCGCAGAGGTCGTGGAGACCATGATCTATCAGGATATCCTGTACGGAAAGTACAGCACTCCGATCGACCGCGAGTCCGCCTATGAGCTCCTCAACAACGAGGTCGGCGCCTCCGACAGCTACGCCGTGGATCCTTCCTACGGGACCTACCAGGGCAGCGCGGGCGGCTACACCGGCGGCTCCTCCATGGGAAATGACTACAATTACAATTCTCCCTACGGCTACCAGTCCACCACGCCGGACCTGGATCCGGCGGGAACGGCGGGAGCCTACGGCGGCTACGATTACAGCGAGGCCTACAGCCAGGCCGGCTCTTACAGCTACGGCCAGAGCAGTGCGTCCGGCTACAATGAGACCGCTGTCTCCGCCTACGCCCAGACCAGCTACAGCCCTGCGCAGAACGCCTACACCCCCAAGGTGGACACTGCTGAGATGGAGAAGGCCCTGGCGGCGGCCGAGTCCGAGGCCCTCCGCTTCGCCCGCAACGCCTGCTATGCCGGCCATCCGGAGCAGGCCCAGCCCGAGGCCATGCGGGCCGTGAACCAGATCGCCGCCCAGTACGCCTACAACATGCAGCAGAAGCGCAACGCCGAGGAGCAGCGCATCGCCGCCATGCGGGCCGCCGGCCAGCCGGTGGCCGTGGCCCCGGGCCAGGTCAATGTCGGCCAGATGACCATGAACGCGACGCAGCTGGCCAGGATCGCCTCCGCGGCGGCCAAGCAGGCTATTGCGGAGAAGAAGGAAGCCGACAGGGCGGCCGCGGCCGAGGCCAAGGCCAGGGAAGCCGCCGAGAAGCAGAAGGCCAAGGAGGAGGCAGCCCGGAAGAAGAAGGGCACCGACCTCGTCGAGAAGATGGCGACCTCCGGTCTCCGCTCCTTCAGCTCCACCATGGGCAGCCAGCTGGCGAGGAGCCTCTTCGGCACTCTCAAGAAGAAAAAGTAAAAGAACCGTATAGAGCAAAGCAAGGCCGGGCGCCCGCGAAGGACGCCCGGCAGTCATACAGACAGAAAGATGAGGTGAATGCGTAGTGGCGGAAAACAAAGTGAGACACCTCGGCGTCATCATGGACGGCAACCGGCGCTGGGCCAGGCAGCATATGTTCACCTCCGTTATGCGCGGGCACGAGAAGGGTGTGGATACCTTCATGGACCTCTGCACCTGGTGCCAGGAGGCGGGGATTCCCTACCTGAGCGTGTATGCATTTTCAACGGAGAACTGGAACCGGTCCAGGCAGGAGGTCAGAGACCTCTTCAGGCTCATGGAGCGGTTCTTCACGGAGCAGGTCAGCGTCTGCATCCAGCGCGATATCCGGGTCATCGTGGTGGGCAACCTGGAGCTTCTCCTGCCTGAGGACCAGGAGACCGTGGCCAAGGCCATGGAGATGACATCCCACTGCCGGAACCTGACCGTCCAGGTCGCCATCAGCTACGGCGGCCGCGACGAGATCGTCCGCGCGGTCCGGAAATACACGGCCAAGGTCCTTCGGGGCGAGGAGGATCCCGCCTTCCTCACGGAGGACGTCTTCGAGGCCTGCCTGGACACGGCCGGCGTGCCCGACATCGACCTGGTGGTCCGGACCGGCGGCAACCAGCGGCTCTCCAACTTCTTCCCCTGGCAGACGGTCTATTCGGAGATCTATTTCACGGATACCCTCTGGCCGGATTTCACGCAGGAGGAGCTTCAGAGAGCGCTGGCTTACTATGAGAATATTCAGATCAACAAGGGGAAATAGATGACCAGGGACCTTCAGGATATTGATATTTTCAGGGACTTCTACAGCACCTCCTTAAAGCGTCTCTCCAAACGGGCGGCGGCCTTCAACGACCGGCTCCTCAGGGAGGACCATCCGCTGCTCGTGCCCTTCATGAAGGATTTTGCCGACCTGGGCACCGGCGGCAAGATGTTCCGCGGCATGCTGGTGAATCTCGGCTACCGCCTCGCGGGAAATGACGACATCCAAAGGAGCGACGCCCTGGCCATCGCCTTCGAGCTCTTCCAGACCGGCGTTCTGATCCACGACGACGTGATTGACAACGCGAGCCTTCGAAGGGGAAAAAAGACCGCCCACCTGCGGGAGAAGGAGCGGATGGAGGCCAGGAAGATCCGGATGCAGGGCGCATCGGGTTCACCGGAGGCCCTTGGCAGGTCTACGGCCATCTGCCTCGGCGACCTGGGCCTCTATTACGCCAACCTTGAGCTGGCGGAGAAGTA
>CACXEL010000292.1 GCA_902766655.1 uncultured Lachnospiraceae bacterium
CAGTATCTGGAGGAGCAGTTCCAGGCAGCCGGTTATGAGACCATCCTGACCTTCTCCGACAACGTCGCCGACCGCCAGGTCAATGACATCCAGAACATGATCGCTGAAGGCGTTGACCTTCTGATCGTAGCCGCCATCGACGGCGAGGCTCTGAACACAGCCATGAACGAGGCTGCTGAGGCCAACATCCCGGTCATCTCCTATGACCGCCTGATCCTGAACGACGCTGTCTCCTACTACGTATCCTTCGACAACTACACCGTCGGCAAGCTCCAGGGCACCTTCGTCAAGGACACCCTTGATCTCGACAACGCCGGCGATGCCGTCTACAACATCGAGTTCACCGCCGGCGATCCCGCCGACAACAACGCCGGCTACTTCTTCAACGGCGCTTACGACGTCCTTTCTCCGTACATTGAGAGCGGTGTCCTGAATGTCGTCTCCGGCCAGACCGATTTCACCTCCGTCGCCACCAACCAGTGGTCCACCGACACCGCCCTTGAGAGAGCCCAGAACCTGCTCGGCTCCTACTATGCGGACGGCACTCAGCTCGACGTATGGCTCTGCTCCAATGACTCCACCGCCCTCGGCGTAGCCCAGGCCATCACCTCCGACTATGCAGGCACCAACCCCGTCATCATCACCGGCCAGGACGGCGACGAAGCCAACCTCAAGAACATCGTCGACGGCATCCAGACCATGACCGTTTACAAGAACGTCGCCAACGAAGCCATCGTCACCCTCGGCCTTGCCCAGGCTATGATGGAAGGCAAGACCATCGACGAGAGCCTCTGCGATTCCTTCGGCATCGAGTGCGCTTACGACGTTGAGTCCTATGAGACCTCCGCCGGCAACAAGTGCCCCTCCTTCCTGCTGGTTCCCTCTGTCATCACCAAGGACAACCTTCAGGATCTGGTCGACACAGGCCTCTACACCATGGGTGAGGACGGCTATCTGGCAGCTGTCAAGTAATTATCCGATATCCGCATAACGAACTAAATACCGCAGAGCGGGACAGATTTCTGATCCGTCCCGCCCTTTTACTTGAATGAAGAAAGGGGGAGATTACTTTTGGCTGATATCATTCTGGAAATGAAGAACATCACCAAAGAATTTCCGGGCGTTAAAGCTCTGTCAGACGTTAACCTGACAGTAGAACGAGGCGAGATTCATGCTCTGATCGGAGAAAACGGAGCCGGCAAATCGACCCTCATGAACGTGCTCTCAGGCACCTACCCAATCGGTACCTATACCGGCGACATCTATTACAACGGCGAATTATGTCAGTTCAAGACGCTCAAGGACAGCGAGGCCAAGGGTATCGTCATCATCCACCAGGAGCTGGCCCTGATTCCGCTTCTCACCATCGGCGAGAACATGTTCCTGGGAAATGAAATCAAGAATGCCCAGGGCATCATCGACTGGAACCGGACCTTCCACGAGGCCGAGACCCACATGGCCCAGGTAGGTCTTCACGAGTCTGCTCAGACGCTGATCAAGGACATCGGCACAGGCAAGCAGCAGCTTGTCGAGATCGCCAAGGCCCTGTCGAAGGAGGTCAAGCTCCTCATCCTCGACGAGCCCACTTCTTCCCTGAACGACGAGGATGCCAGGATGCTCCTCGACCTTCTGATCAGCTTCAAGAAAGAAGGACTGACTTCCATCATAATCACACACAAGCTCAACGAGATCATCTACTGCGCAGACAAGGCCACCATCATCCGTGACGGCTCCACCATCGAGACCCTGGTCAAGGGTGTCGATGAATTTTCCGAAGACCGGATCATCAAGGGTATGGTAGGCCGCGCCATGGACGACCGTTATCCCGACAGGGCCCATAACGTTTCAAACGAAGTGAGCCTCGAAGTCCGCAACTGGACGGTACACCATCCTCTCTATGAGGAAAAGATTGTCGATGACAACGTCAGCTTCAAGGCCCACAAGGGCGAGGTCGTCGGCTTCTCCGGCCTCCAGGGCGCAGGACGCACGGAGCTGGCCATGTCCATCTTCGGACACAGCTACGGCACCGGAATCTCCGGTGAGCTCTATCTCCACGGCAAGAAGACCGATCTCAAGTCCCCTGAGGCAGCCATCAAGGCAGGCGTCGCCTACGTCACCGAGGACAGAAAGACCAACGGCCTGATCCTCGGCGAGAGCATCCGCTTCAACACCACTCTGGCGAGACTCGACAAGGTCTGCGACAGAGGCATTATCAACACCGTTCTTGAGACGGACGTAGCCGAGAAGATGACGGCTGAGATGGGTACAAAGACCCCCTCCGTCCTCCAACAAATCGGCAACCTCTCCGGCGGCAACCAGCAGAAGGCCCTGCTCGGAAAGTGGATGTTCACAGAGCCGGATATTCTCATCCTCGATGAGCCGACCCGAGGCATCGACGTAGGTGCCAAGTACGACATCTACTGCCTGATCAACAAGATGGTCGGCGACGGCAAGACAGTCATTATGATTTCCTCCGAAATGCCGGAGCTCCTTGGCATGTGCGACCGCATCTATGTCATGAACGAGGGCAGGATCGTCGGTGAATTCCCGGCGGCCGGCACGACGCAGGAAATGATCATGGGCGCGATCATCCGCTCATCCAAATAATCGGAAAGGGGACTAATTTAACATGAATGACAAGAAAAACTCTATCAACTGGAAAGATTTCCTGGGCAAATATACGATGGTCATCGCCCTGGTCGTGGTATTCTTCCTTTTCGTTTATCTGACCGGCGGCCGCCTCTTATTCCCGCAGAACATGTCCAACCTCCTTCTGCAGAACGGCTACGTTCTCGTCATGGCCTGCGGCATGCTCCTCTGCATCCTGACCGGCGGTAACATCGACCTCTCCGTCGGCTCCGTCATCTGTATGGTCGGCGGCGTCGCAGCCGTTATGATCACGAACCTCCAGATGAATCCCTTCCTGGCCATCATCGTCGGCCTGGCCATGGGTATCCTGGCAGGTATCTGGCACGGCTACTGGATCGGATATGTCCGCATTCCTCCCTTCATCACCACCCTGGGCGGTATGTTCATCTTCCGCGGCATCGGCCGTCTGGTCCTCAACTCCAAGACTGTCGCTGTCCAGAATGAGACCTTCCTGAACATCTTCACAGCCTACATCAGGATTCCGGGCCTTGACGGTGATGGCTACATGACCTCCCCCATCGTCGTGGGCGTCATCGCATCCGTCATCATGTTCCTGGGCGTTGTCCGCTCCAGAGCCAACAAGAAGAAGAACGGATACAGACAGAACAGCGCCATCGCCGACTTCGGCAAGACGGCCGTCATCTGCGCCGTCCTCCTCTTCTACTGCTGGAAGCTGGCCAACTACAAGGGCATCTCCGTTATGCTCGTCTGGGTCGTGGCCATCTGCCTGATCTACAACTTCATCACCTCCAAGACTGCATTCGGCCGTTACTTCTACGCTGTCGGTGGTAACGAGAAAGCCACCAAGCTTTCCGGTATCAACACCAACAAGGTCTACTTCCTGGCATACGCCAACATGGGCCTCCTGGCCGGCCTCTGCGGCCTCCTCTGCCTGGCCCGTATCGGCTCCGTCAACGGCTCCACCGGCACCTCCTTCGAGATGGACGCCATCGGCTCCTGCTTCATCGGCGGCGCCTCCGCTTACGGCGGATCCGGTACCATTCCCGGCGTCATCATCGGTGCTCTCCTGCTCGGTGTCATCAACATGGGTATGTCCATCCTCGGCATCGGCGACTCCTGGCAGTATGTCGTCAAGGGCGCCGTCCTCCTGGTAGCTGTTATCTTCTCTGTTGTTACCAAGAAGGGCAAGAACTGATATCCACAATATGCGAAACAAACCTTCACGCAGAAGGCGGCAGACCGTTCTCCGGTCTGCCGCTTTTTGCGTGCGAAAAGGATTTCTCCGACTCACCTGTTCCGTAGCATCTGCCCATTTCGGTGGTCCGCAGTAACTCTCCCTCAGGCACATGTCTCCCCTCTTCCCTTCTTCCCCAATCGGTGGTATCCTGAATAGAGAAAAATGACCGCCGGGTGCCGGCCCAGCGGCCTCAGAAAGGACCAACCCATGAAAGAATCCTACTCCCTGACAACAAACCGCCTCAAGGGCGAGTATAAAGCCGCCTTTGAGACCGTAGAAAAATACAGAATTGCCAGCCTGATCGAAGACGAGGACATCGACACCCGGATGATCGATCTCGTGGAAAAGCTTCAGAATGCCCAGGACTTCGGCGAGCCGGTCTCCACCGTAATCGGGCCGGACGCCGAGCGTTTCTGCTGGGGCTTCTTCAGCGAATGCGAGATGCGCAGCCTTCCGGAATCTGTCCTCCGCTCTTCCCACCGGATGGTCTGGGTGGTCTTCATTTTCACCGTCATCGAGCTGGCCCTCGAGGCAGCCGGCCGGGGACTCAGTGCGCGCGGCGGGATCGAGCCTGCCTGCATTTTCGCGGGGCTGGCCTGCGGTATTCTGCTGAACGTGGCGGCTTACCTGGCTATGCGGCCCTTGATGCGGCTCCTTCCAAAGGTTCGCGCAAGTCTCTGGACCAAGCTGCCGACGGCTGCGCTTCTCATTAGCCTGGCTGTTTTCATCAAATTCGGACCTGCTTGGAATCTCCGCTTCCCGGCCTGGGGACTTCTCCTTGTCAGCGGTACCGATCTGGCGGTTTACTATGTGCTCAAGGTAAAGACAGACCGCAGACGGCGTGACTGATCCTCTCTGTATGCCTGAAAAGGCCATGCATGATGAACAAAGGCGACCGGCTCATTGAACTTTTCCGACCTTGCCAATCATCAAAAAAAGATCAGCCACATCCTTCCATAGTCGGAGCTGGCTGATCTTTATCATTTACTCAATTTGTCTGCCGGAAGCAGACGATCTATATCAATCGAACAGAGCGCTGAAGAAGCGGCGGATCGGATTCTCCTCCACGGAGCCGTCCTTGACTTCCAGGCTGTCCATTCTCTCGGGTCTCGTCCACTCAGGGCAGTAAACAGTAGTGTCGTTCATTGTGTAATACTCCATAGGATAGAATCTCATAATATTTCTCCTTTCCGCAGATTTCTCTCGGTGCTTGTTCGTATTTGTTTTACATTTGTATCTTATAGCTATATAATACGCCTTAGAGGTGGGAATTCTATGGCCACTAACCCCAAATAATGGCCAGTCAATATGTGCTCAGAGCACAAATATCAGCATAAAGCATTCATAAGGCAACGGCTTGTGAAAAAAGGGAGATTAACGCGATGGGCTTTACGATAGAGGATATGATGACTGTTTGCGCTTCCCGCTACAGCCTTAAAATGGAGGCCGGCAGGAACGGGTGGTCCAACTCCATCAGCTGGATCGTCATGGTCGAGGACTTGTCCATCCTCCACAATTTTGCCGGCAAGGACCTGGCTGTGACCACCGGATGGGGCTTCCAGGAACCCAGTGAACTGCTCTCCCTGGTCAGGGAGCTCAGCAGGCAGGAGGCATCCGGCCTGTTGGTCAATACGGGCATGTATATCATGGAAATCCCCCGGGAGGTACTTGCATTCTGCGATGCAAACAACTTCCCGCTCATGACCGTACCCTGGGCCATACCGCTCTTTGAGATGATCAAGGACCTGAACATCCGGATCCTTCTCCAGGGATTCACGGATGAGCAGATCACAGGCGCTTTGATCCATGCGATCGAGAATCCGGCTGATGCAGAGACAAGCCGCAAGGAGCTTCTTCCCTACTTCGACGTGGACGGCATCTTCCAGATAGTCACGATCGAGACCGGAGACCTGGACAAGATGGACACCGTGGAGAGGCGCAGGATCAGCTTCCAGCTCCAGCTCTACCTGGAGTCCATCAGCCACAATGCCTCCTTCTTCTATTTTGATGCAGCCTTTGTCATGGTGACCAATGCAGTCCCTGAACCGGACCTTCGCGTCATCCTGGAAAGGTTCGTCAAGCGTCTCTCTCTGCGCATACCGGACCGAACGTTCCGTGTGGGCGTCGGCAGCCCGATGAAGGATATCTCCAATCTCCACCTGGCCTACATGCGCGCCCAGGCAGCCATGCGGATGGCCGCGCACACGGACAGGAGCCTTATATGGTTCGATGAGATGGGGCTTTACCGGATGCTCAGTCTCATTCAGGACCCGATGCTGAAAAGAGAGATGGGCGAAGACCTCCTCCGCCCCATTCTTGACCATGACAAGGCACATGGCACTGATTATGTGAAGATGCTGGAGATTTACCTCGAAACAGGCGGCAGCATCAAGGCAGTCGCCGAGGAGACCTTCACCCACAGAAATACAGCCATCTACCGGCTTGGCAACATTCGGAAGCTCCTCGGGAGTGACCTGGACAGCCCGGATGAACGAATGAAGTACTGGATAGCCTGCATGTTGATCCATACGCCTTGAGGGGCGGATGAAAATGAGAATCAGGGACGGTCCTTTTTTCTCATTTTTCGAATAATTCGAAAAATGAGAAAAAAGGACCGTCCCTGATTCTCATTTTCAGTACCTTACAAGAGGAATATTCAGCATATGCCCCACCATCTCCAGACTGTCCGCCGCATCGCCGTAGATCACCGCGTAATGGGGCTCCCAACCGCATTCCACGGTCTTCTGGACGATCTCCTCAGCCCGGGCGTCCGTTTTCACAGTAACGCTCGTACCGAAGAACTGCTTCGGCTTGTCCAAAGCCTCCCCTGAAGTGATCAGGAAGCGGAAGCCGCCCTCAGGCGCTCTCCCGACCCGGAATATGGTCACCCGCGGTGCCTTTTTGCACCCGAACTCCAGCGTCGGGCCGATGTGGCGGTTGCAATGCTCTCCGATCACGGCGCCGGTGTCCTCGCGGGCCAGGGAGCAGGGCGCCATACCGCAGTGCCAGAAGGTGATGGTGTTCTCATTTTCATCCAGGGAGACGGGGTCGCCGAAGAAGGATGGCTGCCCTGTGAGCTGCATCCCCATATACATGGAGAGGGCGCCGTAGGCATCCGTCTCGCAGCTGGCGGGCACGCCCAAATCGTTCATGAGTCCCAGGACCGTGCACACCGGCGTGCCGAAGGACGTGAAGAAGTCCGGCCAGCAGCGCGAACAGAGAGCGCCGATCCCGTTGTCACGGACGTATTCGGCGTAGGCCTTGTAGAGCCTCGCGAAGTCCAGGCGATTCTTCTCAGGCACTTTGGAGAGCCCAACCGTCCGCTTCTCCGCGTCCGCAAGGTATTCCCGGCACTCTTCGTCCGTGAAACTCTTCGCCTTGTCGATCAGCTCTCTGGCCTCGATGGACTTGAGCCGCACTCCGAAGGCGGCAAGCATCTCGGCATCCAGCGCCCGGCCGAAGCCGAAGCCCTGCGGCGTCTGGCCGATGGCTGCCAGCTTTAGACCCTTAAGCGAGTGCACCAGCTCAGCCGCTTTGACTGCCGCCGTGAGCTTCCGCCTGACCTTTTCTTCCCCCGGCGCCCCGAAAATGAAGTCCACCGGCTCCTTTTTCAGCTGCCGCAGAGTGTTGCCCGCCGAGTAGGCGCCGGTCAGCGAATTGAGGCGCAGCCTCCCTCCGTCTATGACCGGTTCCCGGAGGGCCCAGAGCACCACCGGCACATTCGGAAATCTGTGGATGATCTCCTGCGTGTAGGCAGCGTTCGCGAACGTGATATTCTGAAGAACGATGAGGTCCGGATCCAGCGTATCCAGAAAGGTGTTGAGCTTGTCCAGGGACAGCAGCATTTCATCCGGGACTCGGACGTCGCCGCAGATCTCCCTCAGCAGCCCGACTGACTTTTCGAACTCTTTTCCGGCGCTCTCAAGGTGAAAAGTGGGTACGCCGATCGGCACATATGCCGCCTGAAATGATTTCTTCATCCCGCCACCCCATTTTCAGGCCTTGCCCGTCCTGACGACCTTGACGGTCGCGCAGAAGTCTTCTTTGCCGATGCCCATCTCCAGGGCCTTGTCGTAGACCCGGACGGCATTGTCGAGTCCCGGCATGGCGAAGCCGCACTCCCTGGCCAGGTTCTGGCAGATATGGACGTCCTTGTGTTCATTTTCAACGGAGAAGGCCGTGGTGTAGTCCTCGTGGGAGAGAACGTCCTTCTTGGAATCCAGGTACCAGTTGCCGGCGCCGCCGTAGGAAATGGCCTGGGCGTAGGTCAGGATGTCGATCCCGTTCAGGGCGGCCAGCGTAGAGGTCTCGTTCACGCCGTTCTGGATCTGGGAGACCAGGGCGTTGTGGCATATCTTCATGACCAGGCCCTTGCCGTTCCCGCCCAGGCGGATGATGTTCTCGCCCATGTAGAGGAGGATGGGCTTCATTTTTTCGTAAGCCTCCTCCGAGCCGCCCACGTAAATGCCCAGCTTGCCGGCGATGGCGGCAGGCTTGCTCTTGACTACCGGCGCATCCAGGAACTCGGCACCGGTCTTCTTGACCATCTCCGAGATCTCAACGGATACAGAAGGATCGATGGTGCTCATGTCGATGCAGGTCTTTCCGGCCCCCAGTGCGGGCAGGATTCCCTCATAGACCGCTCTCGAGTGCTCGGACCTCGGCACCATGGAAATGAAGACATCCGCCTTCTCCGCCACTTCCCTCGCGCTCCCGCAGGCCACGCCCCCCAGGGCCGCCAGCTTGTCCGTCTTGTCCTTCACGACGTCGAAGACATAGACGGTATCGTCATGCTTTCTGATGATATTTTCACACATGGACTCGCCCATGATGCCGAGTCCCACAAATCCGATCTTCATGCCCTCTCTCCTTTACTTGGCCGTGTTGTCCCAGGCGTTGCGGAAGTTCTCGATGCCCTGGCGGGTGTAGGGATGGGTCATAGCGTCCTTGTAGACGGCCATGCCTGCCGTCACGATATCGGCGCCGGCGATGGCGCAGTCGGCGATCTGCCTGCCGGTCCTGACCGCCGCGCAGATGATCTGAGTCTTCCCGTAGAAGCCGTAATTCTTGTAGATCTGAACAATATCGGCGATATACTGTTTGCCGTCCTCGCCGTTGGCCTCCTTCCAGCCGATGAAGGGGGAGACAAAGAGAGAGCCGTTCTTGGCCGGCAGGATGGCCTGGGAGGTCGTGAAGACAAGGGTCACGTTGGTACGGATGCCCTCATTCTCAAGAGCGCGGGCTGCCGCAATACCGTCGGGCGTGCAGGGGATCTTGATGACAAAGTTGTCAGAGATGGCCGAAATCTTTCTGGCCGCCTCCACCATCTCGTCAGCCTTCTCGATATAGGGATCGATCTCCACGGATACCGGGAAGACTTCCTTTCCCTCAAGGCCTTCCTCCCGGATCCAGTCCGCTATGTCATGGATGGCGGTCAGGAAGGGCTTACCGGAATTCATGATGTGTTTGGGGTTGGTGGTCACGCCGTCGATGCCGAAGGTGTGATAGGCCTCCCGGATCTCATCAAGCTTTGCGCTGTCCAAAAAATATTTCATAGTAAGCCTCCTTAAATGTGTGTCTTTCTAAATATCATGATAACTGTTCAGCACATCCGAAACAGTCTGCTCAGTCTGACAAGATCTTTGTCTGCCTGCTTATGTCCCTTCAAGACCGCGGCCTTGTCAGGATTTCTTTTTCACCCATATTTTCCTGATGTCAGTGACCAGCTCTCTCCAGGTGCTGGCCTTCCGGATAAATACCGGAGGCAGACCGTGGGTGGCCACGGCCGGATATGTACCGCCGCAATACTCCTCACCGCTCAGCATGTCGATCCAGGCATCCTCCGGAAGCCACACTTCCCTGCGCGATGACCCCTTCTCCAGAATCGGTGCGACGAGGATATCCCGGCCCAGCAGGTATTCCGTCTTCTCGGTCCAGGCCCTCTCCTCCTCATAGTGATAGAAGATCGGCCGCATGACCGGCGTACCCTTTTCGGTGTTCTCCTTCTCCAGGGCCTTGAGATAGCCCTTCAACGCCGCATGAACCCGACTGCAGCGTGCCAGGTGGGCCAGCAGCTCCTCGTCCTCGTCGAACTGGACGTTCCTCGATGGCTGATTGCCTTCATGGAACCTGTAAAGCGGCGAGAAGACGTTCAGCTCCTCCCAGCGAAGGAGAAGCTCGCGGCTCCGGGTCATCCGTGATACGGTCGTGTAGCCGCCGACGTCAGAATGCGCGATGCCGAACCCGCTCATAGCCAAGGACAAGGTGGCCGGAATGACCGCGCCAATCCCATCGTCCTCGGACCAGTCCACATGGTGGTCTCCCGTCCACATCATGGGCGAGCTGGCAGGCGTACCCGTGTAGCCGGCCCTGGTGAAGAAAAAGACTTCATTCTCCTTGCCGGCCTCTCTGACTGCCTCCATGTTGAGCCTGGCCCACATGGCGGGCCACTCATTGTGAACGTAATACGGATCTTCACCGGAAAAGAGCACGCAGTCTACGGGCAGATATTCCCCGAAATCCGCCATCCAGCCGCTCATCCCGAGGCCGATCATATTGTCCCTGATGACGGACTTGTACCAGTCCCACGCGGCGGGGTTGGTCAGGTCGATCATGGCGGCCGGGAAGGTGGTGATGGTGACCAGGTAGTCATTTCCCGCCTTGTCCTTCACGCAGTACCCGTGCTCCGATGCATATCGGTAAAGCTCCTTCTCGATGGCCAGGAAGGGATTGATATATCCCAGGAAATGAATCCCCTTCCCCCGCCACTCTTCTATCTTCTTATCCAGGTCCTTGTAGAGTTCCCGGTCCCAGGCCCAGTTCCACATGACCTGGTAGCCGAAGCCGGTCCGCCGGCAGCCGCACCAGTCCTGGGACCAGACGCCGCAGACCGCAGCGCCCGCGCTTCGGGCGGACTCGATCTTCCTCTCGATCTCCTCTGTCCCGCCCTGGACGGCAAGAACAGCGCCATTATAGACCCAGTCGGGAAGAGGTCTCTGACGGCCCAGGAGGCCCGTCAGCTTTTCTGACAAATCCGTGAAGGAATCAGCACGCCCGATCCAGAAGACCGGAGGCTCCTGGGTCCTGTAGGTGATCCGCCCGTCTTTGGTGAAATCGAACTCGCTGTAGCCTTTGGCTTCGGAGTGGAAGAACCATTTTCCGCTGGTCGTAAAGGTGGGCTGGGCATAGTAGGATTCATACCGGCTGAAATGCATGGACTTCTCCGCGGACTTCATGCGCAGGCCCTTGCGGACCAGCTTCCGCCCGATCCGGCTGGTATTCTGGTGCTCGGCGACAAAGATCCTGACCTTTTTGCCCGCGAGGTCGAACTCGGAATGGATCTCGCCGCACCCGTAGATATGGAGCCCCTCCTCCGCGGGAAATGAAATCCTGTACCGGTTCATGGCTGTCTCCCCGACCGGCTGCAGGCTGGCCCTGATGAGGCCATCCTTCTCCTCGGCAGTAAATAGGAAGCGCTCGCCTTCCCTGCTCTCGAACAGAATCCTGATACCTTTATCTGTCTTGCCTGCCCGTATCCTGTGGAGAGTCTCCCTTGTATACACCTGCTCCTGATAGCGAAAACTCCCGCGTGACATGGTGAACCGATTCTCACCCCTGCCGACGGAAACTCTGATTTTCTTTACGTATTCGATCATTTCTTCACCTTGCTCAGGGCTGCATGAAGCCTGCGGAGGAACTGCTCGCGCTTATCTTTGAGCATGATACCCATATACCCTTCCCCGCTGGCATCGGCAAAGCTCTTTGTCTTGTCACCTCCGAAAACGGCTGCCTCCGGGAAAGCCCTCTCGGCTATGGCCGTGATGGCACTCATCACGACCTTCCTGGCCTCCGCGTTCCCGCCGATCTCCTCCAGAGAGTCATGGACTGAGAAGCAGCCGGGAACGCGCTCCAGGGAGGCTGCGGTCTCCTCCACGCTCTCGAACCAGTTGACCGCGTCCATGGTCTCCTTGAAGCCCGGGAACATGAAGAGGCCTTCCTTGCCGCCGCCCTTCACTGTGATGGAATCGGTGCATCCATCCGCCCGGGCGACGAGAACGGTGCCTTCGGATGAAATGGGTACATTTTCGAAGATGAAGGTGTGGGCGCCGGCCTGTTTTCCGAGACTCTTCCCGTCCGCAAAAAGCTCCACGACAGGCTGGTTGGAGTGGATCCGTACCGTGGTGGTCTCACCCGGCCGCTCAAAGTAGCGCCGTCCGTCGATGTGGACGAAGGGATCGCGGCTGTACCAGGCCTTGTAGACGTAGTAGCTGTCCTTCCTGATCTTCCGGTCCATGGTCACCAGGCCTTTGTTGTTGCGGCCGGCGGTGCCTCCCTCATGGCGGAAGGAGGAGCCAAAGTCGAACATGTTCCAGACATAGGTGCCCCAGACGAAAGGTCTGGACGCCCAGGTCTCGCAGGCGTTCTCGTGGATGAGAACCTGGTATTCCTCAGTGTAGTCCATCTTTACAGGATTGTCGCTGTGATAAGAGATGACGCTGTCGCAGCCGTACTCGGTGATGGCGAAAGGCCGGTCCGGGTGGGCGGCGTGGTAGTCGTCGCACCACTTGGCCAGGTCGTCCATCTGTCCGCGGTACCAGCCGAAGTAGTGGTTCCAGCCGCCGGCATCCGGTATCTCATGAAGCGGGTGATCCCAGGAGGTAGGTCCTTCATGGGCGACGACCGTGGGACGTTTTGCGTCAAGCGCCTTGACCGCTTCGTTGAGATCGCGGTGGCACTGAAGAAGCTTGGGGTTGTCATTTCCGCCCAGGAGGACCTCGTTGCTCAGGCCCCAGAAGCAGATGGACGGATGGTTGTAATTCTGGGCGACCAGCTCGCGGATCTCATTTACC
>CACXEL010000293.1 GCA_902766655.1 uncultured Lachnospiraceae bacterium
ATCGGCCATGAAAGCGAGTCTGACCATATTCTTTGAAGAGCCCTTCTGGGTAGGTGTCTTTGAACGTCTCGAGGAGGGAAAGCTGTCTGTCTGTAAGGTGACCTTCGGCGCGGAGCCAAAGGATCATGAGGTTCTGGAGTTCGTCCTGCAGCACTACTATGAACTGGTCTTCAGTCCGGCCATCGAAACTGAGATAAGACAGGCGGCTGACAACCCCAAGAGAAGAAGCCGCAATGCGAGAAGGGAGCTGGAGAACATCGGTATAGGGACGAAATCTCAGCAGGCTCTTCAAAGACAGCGGGAGGAAATGAAAACAGAACGCAGACAGATCAGTCGTGAAGAGCGGGAGGCGGAGGCGCAGCGCCGATTTGAAATGAAACAGGCGAAGAAGAAGGAGAAGAAACGGGGACATTGAAAAACACCTTGTTCACCGGGGAGGAAAGCTGAGAATGATCACAGGCAACAACCCGGAGGCACTCCACAGGCTGAAAGAGGGAGATTGATAATCCATGGCGAGACGGATCGAGACCACAGGGGGGTGAAGGATTTGAGAAGGCTTGCGGCAGTTATTATTCCGCTGATCCTTGTCATGTGTCTGACCGGATGTGGAAGAGAAACGGATGAAGACCGGGAGACAGACATAACAGAAGCAGTATCTGGTCAGGAAGAAGCCGATGGAAATGTGCAGGAGGGATTAGAGCAAGGTTTTCATTTACCGGTTTCACAAAGTGATAAAGAGCATGCCAGGGAGGACACGGAGAAGGTACTTGATTGCATAGAGGATATGTATCAACCCTACCTGGGTGATGAGACCCCGATACCGGAAGAAGTCCAGGAGGATATGGCCGATGTATTGGCAGAGAATGGATATCCGGTAAGAGCGGGCGGTATCTATTCAAATATAAAGAATGAGACAGTTCTTGAAGAATTTCTGATCGATGCAAAGGAGGGCAGGCAGGGGAGCGCAGTTTTATACAGACTTGGCTCAGGAGCTGCAGTGGTGAGGTATGCGTACAGCTTTGACGGCTCGGATATGTATGTTCTTTCCTCAAGGATGGAGATGAAACCGGATGGAGCCAGGTATCAGACATATTGCGCCTATACCAGGATAAAATCCTGGCGATATACAGATGCCGGATGGTTCTGCTATGAGCTGTGCGTGCCCGAATACCCGGAGGTGTCTGAAATGATCGATGGAAGCGTGCTGATCAGGGTGAAGCCGATCTCAGAGGAAAACAAGAGGGCGAGCGAGAAGTATGTTCTCGGCATCGGATACCAGGGAAATAATCTTCTGTGTTCGAACTGGAATGCTGACAGCCTTGATACATTGGACTACACGGGAATATATGAATATCTGTATGCAATGGATACAGGAGACCGTTTTGTAATGGAGGAGGATGCTGATGGGATTCCGGCAGATCAGTTCGAAAACCTCATTATGAAGTATATTCCGGCATCACAGGAAATCATAAGACGCAGTGCTGCTTTTAATGAGGAGAGCGGGGAATATTGCTGGGCGCGGCTCGGCTGTATGAACTATGCGCCGACCTGTTTTGGGACCTCTTATCCGGAAGTGGTTGATATTAAGGAAAATGATGACGGGACTATCACGCTGACCGTAAACGCTGTCTGCGAAATGGTCCTTAACAACGAAGCAGTCATTACGCATGAACTGACCATAAAAGAGAAGGCCGACGGAAGCTTTCTGTACATGGGAAATCAAATCCTGGATGATGGCATAAATCGCATACCGGATTACCAGTATAGAATCAGAGTTTCTGATGGTGGGAATGCCTAAGTCAGAGCGGTTTTACATACGCATGTCGAGAACTGATCAATAAGGTGCTGAACGGATATCAATATAATTATAAAAACAGCAGAATCCGTATAGAGAGAAGGCAGGCAGAGCGTTATCATATCATCAGATGAAGGGTATGAAAACACGAAAAGGAGACAGTGTTCACGCAGCCCTTGAAGAACTGAATAAATGATGCGTATTGTAGGAGGATCAACATGTTCTGTCAGTTCCCTGAAAACTTTATCTGGGGCGTAGCCACTGCCGCCGCGCAGATCGAAGGCGTTGCTTTTGAAGACGGGCGCGGCGCGTCCATATGGGATGTGTTCAGCCGCCTGCCCGGAAAAATCAAAAACGGTGGAATCCCCGATATCTGCTGCGACTCTTATCACAACATCGAACGGGACGTAGCGCTGCTCCGTGAGCTGGGCGTCAAGGCCTACCGCCTGTCCTTTTCCTGGTCCCGAATCCTGCCGGACGGAATCGGAAAAGTCAATACGGCCGGTATCGACTACTATAGACGCCTGCTCACAGCCCTGAAGGAATCGGGCATCCAGGTCAACGCCACGATTTACCACTGGGATTTACCTTACGCCCTTCAGGTCAAAGGAGGCTTCGGAAACCGGGAGATCATCCGTTGGTATCTGAATTACGCCTCCATCCTCTTTGACAATTTCCGGGATCTGGTGGATTACTGGGTCACCTTCAACGAGCCCATCGCCACCTACGTGGGGCACGCCAAGGGCTTTTTTGCCCCGGGGCTGACGGACGAGAAATACGCCCGCCAGTGCATCCACCATCTGCTCCTCTGCCACGGTGAGGCGGTGAAGCTTTACCGATCCATGCAGCTGCCCGGACAGATCGGCGTGGTGGTGGACGTGTGGAAGCACTATCCCGCGCGCCCGGACAATGCTGACGATATTGCCAGCGCCATGATGAACAACGAGATCGAGGGCTTCGGCATGTTCCTGAATCCTCTGTTTCTCGGCGGCTACAGCAAGGAGCTGACGGCCTACATGGAGAGAACAGGGCTCACGCCAAAGACTGAGCCCGGTGACATGGACACCATCTGTCAGAAGCTGGATTTCTATGGACTCAACTTTTATAATGGGCTATACGATAACGCCGACGAGCAGCACGCGGCCGCTGAAGGCGGCAACTTCCAGGACCGCCCGGAGCAGCATCTGGAGGCAGTCTATGACGTGCTGCATATGCTGGTGGACAAGTACGGGATCGATATTCCCATCTATATCACCGAAAACGGTGTGGCACAGGACGACGGTCCGGATCGGGAAGCATTGCTGAAGGATGAAGAGCGCATTGCCTACGTGTCGGAGACCCTGCGCCATGTACGCCGGGCTATGGATGACGGTATCGACGTGCGCGGATATTATCTCTGGTCGCTGATGGACAATTTTGAGTGGTCGGCGGGCTACGCAGCCCGTTTCGGTCTCTACTATACAGATTACAATAATCTTAGGATGATTCCGAAAAAGAGCGCGTCCTGGTATCACGACGTGATTGCCAATAACGGTTTTAGGATCTCAGCAAACTGACAATTGGAAGGAGCTGCCATAATGATCGTACAAGCCAATTCCCATCTGGGCTTTGTGTGCCATGATCTGGACAAGAGCGTACAGTTTTATGAGGAGGTCCTGGGCTGCAAAGAAAAATTCAGTCTCTTTTATGGGGATATGATCCCGCCGACTGAGGAAGAACGGGCGAAAATTCCGCCCGAAGTGATGGCGCGTCTGGAGAACTTGAGGTCTGTCCGCTGGATCGTCTATTTGGAGTGGATGGATGGCTATTTCATCGAGCTCTTTAACGAGGTGGACGCCCACGTCGACAACCCTTATGACCCGGCCAAATACGGCTATACCCATTTCTCGTTCGTAGTGGATGATATTCAGGCATTTTACCGGGAGCTCCTTGACAAAGGGCTCGGGGAAATCATCGAAGTGACCCCACAGCTGAATTGTGACCACACCTGGGCCATGTGGTTCCATGACCCGGATGGCAACCGGATAGAGGTTCATCAATATACGGAACGCTCATTTCAGTTGATTGGAAGAAACTGACAATTGACGAAGGTCGCGCAGCGGGCCAGTCCCTGGATGAGGGGCTGGCCCGCTGATTGGAGATGGGTTCATTTCCCGTGATGATGAATGCGGCAGAAAATATTTCATACATTCGTGACAGGATTTATACATCGCTGATATATTTCTTCCCCTCCTTTTCATATACTCAGAGTACAAAGTTGATAAATGCGCACATTCGGCGCCTTTGACGGAACATTCACATAAAGGAGGATCAAGATGCAGTTCACACCGGAACAGATCGCACAGATGTTTGGCGGATTCATGCCGCCGGCCGACCACCCCTTCCCGGAGCACATTCAGAACGCGCGGGCCATCGCGGCGGACGGTATGGTCCTGCTGAAAAATGAAGCCCATGCGCTCCCCCTTGCCCCGCAGAAGGTCGCGCTCTTCGGAGCCGGAGCCGATGAGACCGTTGCCTGCGGAACGGGCAGCGGGTATGTGACGGCGCCCATGGTGAGCGTCCGCCAGGGCCTGGAAAACGCCGGATTCACCATTATTTCCACAAGCTGGCTCGACCGCTTTCTGGCCGAGAGCAAGCGCGTGAATGACGCGGACACCACGCTCTCTGATCTGGACCGCTTCTTCAGCGGTATGAAGATCCTGATCGATGAGGTGGAGATCACCGAAGAAGATCTGCAGGCTTCAGCGGAGGCGGAGACTGCTGTCTATGTCATCCGAAGGAACGCCGGCGAGAACGGAGACCGGGATGCCGTAAAGGGCGATTACTATCTGAGCGATGTGGAAGAAGCAAACCTCCGGAAGGTGGCGGCTGCTTTTTCGAAGACCGTTGTGGTCCTGAACACCACGGTCATCGACGCGAATTTCCTGTTCGAGATCCCCGGTATTGACGCTGCGGTCCTCATGAGCCTGGCGGGAATGGAGGGCGGCAACGCGCTCGCGGACGTGCTGACGGGCAAGAAGAACCCCGCTGGCCACCTTACGGATACCTGGGCCAGGGCCTACGGCGACAATCCGGCTGCCGCGACCTTCGGCAAGAACGACGGGAACTCGCTCCAGGAGGACTACTGCGAGGACATCTTTGTCGGCTACCGGTATTTTGATTCCTTCGGCATTGAGCCGCTCTTCCCCTTTGGATACGGCCTGTCCTACACATCCTTCTCCATGGCCTGCACGGACTTTTCGGCGGACTGGCAGGCAGCCGACCTGACAGTTGAGGTCACCAATACGGGTGACAAGAGCGGACGCGCTGTCGCCCAGGTCTATGTGAGCGCGCCGGAGGGGCGCCTTGCCAAGCCCTATCAGGAGCTGAAAGGGTTTGCAAAGACGAGGGAGCTGGCGCCCGGCGAGTCCCAGACGCTCACGATCAGCATTCAGACAGAGAGCCTTGCCTCCTATGATGAGGAAAAATCCGCCTTCATCATGGAGCCGGGCCGCTATATTTTCCGCCTCGGAGAGCACAGCAGGAGCACTGCCCCTGTGGCTGAGATCCTTCTGGACAAGGAAGCTGTTCTCCGCCAGGTGCGCAGAGAGGTGGCGCCGGATCACGAGCTGGAGCTTCTGGTTCCGCCTGCCCGCAAGGCGGAGCCCGCATACGAACTTCGCCGGGTGCAGCTTTCTGCCGCTGAGTGCTCTACGGTGGACGGAGCCTGCCCCACTCGCGAGTCCGACGGAATCAACCGCAAGCGCTTTGAGGCAGTGGAGTCTGCCCCGGACGCCACTCTGATTGACGTCCGCGAAGGGCGCGTCTCCATGGACAGCTTTGTGAAGTCCCTCGAACCGGAGGTCCTCTTCCGCCTGGTCGCGGGTGCGGCCTTTGAGACGCCCTATGAGGCAAAGGTGCGGCTGAAAAAGCCGGTGAAGCCAGTCAACGGACCTACCTCCAGCGGTGCGACGACTGCCCTCTTCACGCAGTCTCTGGGTATCCCGCAGTTCAAGATGACCGACGGACCTGCCGGCCTCCACCTGGGCTTCTGCCAGACGACCTGCAACCCGGTGGGGCTGCTCATCGCCCAGACCTTCGACTGCGAGGCGGCAAGGCTTTACGGGGAGGGAATCGGCAAGGAGCTGGCCTTCTACCACCAGGCCGTGATCCTCGGCCCGGGCATGAACATCCACCGCGACCCGCTGGGCGGCAGGGCCTTCGAGTACTTCTCAGAAGATCCCCTGCTCACCGGCCTCATGGGCGCCGCCTCCACGCGTGGTGTGCAGGCAACGCCGGGCGTCGGTGTCTCCATCAAGCATTTTTGCTGCAACAACCAGGAGCAGGACAGGCCGATCACAAATGCGACCGTCTCGGAGAGAGCCCTGCGCGAGATCTACTGGAAGGGCTTTGAGATCTGCGTGCGCGAGGCAGATCCCATGACGGTGATGTCCAGCTACAACTGCGTCAACGGCGTGCACACCTCCTCCCACTATGAGCTGCTCACGGAAGTGCTCCGCGGTGAGTGGGGCTTCAAGGGCCTGGTGATGACCGACTGGGGCAGCCAGAGCACAAAGCCCTATGACATCCACGCCGGGAACGACCTGATCATGGGCGGTTACCGGAGCGAGTTCTTCGCGGCCGCCTTCTACGGGAAGGAGCCCGAGTTCGCGGAGGACGGCTATGTGCACAGCGAAGACTTCCCGATTTACGGCGGTTTCATGACAGACCATGTGGAGTTCTGGAATTCCTTCGAGCCGGATGCGAGCGGCTCGGACCAGGCCTCGGCGACCGTTGCCGCGGGCGTGGCGCTCAATGAGAAAATCCAGGCACTCGTGGAAGAGGGAATCGCCTCCGTCCACGAAAATGAGGACGGGACCAGCACAGTCACTTACCGGGGCACCAACCGCGGCAAATGGCTGGACATCGACGACCTGCGCGTCTGTGCGGCCAGGGTCCTGGAGATGATCATGAAATCCGTCTCCTTCGAGCTCATGCTCAGCTGATTTGGGCGCAAAGAAAAAAAGACCGGGTGCTGAAAAGTTACAGGCTGCGAAGAAACGGGAAGGCGGTTCTTCGCAGCCTTTTTTGGAAGTTTTACTCACCGAACATGAAGGAATAACGTTCCCTGATTTCCCCAAAATCTATCACGCATTCATCATTGAAAATACCGACCGGGACCGGGGTGGAGAAAGGATAGATTTCCATCTTCATATCGCCATCGGGATAATCTTCCGTCGGAGGCATATAAAGGATCCTGGTAACTGTCTCCGCGTCCGGATCCACCATCCAGTACTCCCGGACACCGGCACCCTGGTACTTTTTCATCTTGATCAGGATGTCTTTCATTTTCGTGGATGGGGATAAAACCTCCACCACAAAATCAGGGGCCCCGTAAATCCTTGCTCGATTGATCTTTGAGCGATCGCATACGACACAGACGTCCGGCTGGACCATAGTTTTGTTATCCTTGTCAAGCTGGACATCCACCGGGGCAATAAAAGGAATGCAGGAGGCTTTTTTCCGCATCAAGAACTCCCGCAGAAGCGCATAGATCTCTCCCCCGATCAGCTGATGGGGAGTTGTGGGAGCGCTCATGTCGTATATTACACCGTCAATCAGTTCTACACGCTGGTCGTCCGGCAGAGCCAGGTAGTCATCGATGGTGTAAGTTCCCTGGCGGGGATAACGAGGCTGCGGATGTGACTGCACCGCATAAGAGGCACCGGGTTCCCGGACCATGGCCTGTGAAGCTGCAGATTCCGCGCTGTAGGGCGCATCTTCCTGAAAAACCGCTGCAAGTGCCTGTATGGTCTGATACCGCGGCGCCGTGGTTGTTCCGCCAAGTACTTTCTGGACCGTTGCCAGCGGCAGGCCGGATTTCTCAGCCATATAACGGTTGGTATATCCGTATTGTTTCTTTTTCCGGCGGATTTCTTCGAGAGTCATCATTCTTCCTCCGTGATTATTGATGAGAAGATAATTGCCGACAGCAGACCGAAAATACCATAATAATTCCTTGAACGGACGCTTTCTTCACCATATAGTACCATATATGGAATTAATTGTCAACCTGATTGGCGGAGAAAGTATTTGCGTGAAAGCCGGGATATTTTCATAAATACTATCCTCTCGCTTGTCATAGGCGGAAACCCACTGCCCTTGGGCGGTGGGAGGAGCCTTGTAAATTCGTGGCCATTA
>CACXEL010000294.1 GCA_902766655.1 uncultured Lachnospiraceae bacterium
GAAATCATTGCTGACCCAGGAAGCGATCTGGTCCGGTGTGTAGGCTGTGGAGGTGCAGAAGAGCTGCTGGTTGGCGAACATCTGCTGGACGGCGGTGGTGTCCGTCATCTGGTCGGCCGGCAGGTAGCCGTTGTCGAACCACTGCTTGTTGCGCTCGCAGTACTGATAGAAGAGGTCGGACGCATAGATGTTCTCAAGGGTGGTGGAGTTGGCCGGATCCATCAGGACGCCGTAGTCACCGGAAGCGCCGAAGACGTCAAAGCCGGACTCGAACTTGAGGTTGAGCTGGCTGGAGTTGCCGTACTTGGTGAAATAAAGACCGTGCTCCTTGCAGATCTCAGCTGCCTTGGTGAGCTCGTCCCAGGTCATCAGATCGTGCATGTCGATGCCCCACTCGTCGGCCAGGGTCTTGTTGTAGACAAATCCGCCGGTCATGGCAGCGTAGGGATAACCGCTCAGGGCGTAGGTCACGCCTTCGATCTTCTGGGCCGGGGCAACCGCCTGCGTCACAGCAAGAGCGTCCTGGCCTCTCTCTGCGAGCAGGTCATCCAGGGGAAGGAGAACACCGTCGGAAACGGCATTGCTCATGGAGTAGACCAGACCGACTGTCACGATGTCCATTTTCTCGCCGCCGGCGATGCCCATGGTGGTCGTCGTTCCCATGTCGCCGATGAAGAGCGGCTGGATGTCGACGGTGGCGTTGATCTTCTCGAGAGTAATCTTGTTGAGCTCCTCCTCGACCTTCTCAAGGTCGTTGTTGGACTCGTTGAGACCAATCAGGGTGATGGCGATCTCATAGGGGTCCTCGCTGAAATCGATGGCGGAAGCCTCTCCGCCTTCGGTAGTCTCAGCGCCGCCTTCTTCCTTGGGAGCCTCAGCGCTTCCGCCGCCGCAGCCTGCGAGCATGGTAACGGCCATCGCGCCAGCGAGCATGAGACTGATCAGTTTTTTCTTCATTTTCTTCCTCCTTTTTAACTGTTTGATACTCCATGTTGTAAGATTTTTATTGCCTGTTGTAGACATAATAACAGGTGAGGATTTTCAAAAATAGAACAATCCTCACCTGAAATAGTCCATTTATGACAGGATTGGGAAGGTGATGGGACAGAGGGAAATGAGAATCAGGGACGGTCCTTTTTTCTCAAAATCAAAGAATTTTGAGAAAAAAGGACCGTCCCTGATTCTCATTTCCCGGCATATTGCTGCCGATACTGCCTGGGACTCATCCCCTCGGCCCGCCGGAAGATCTTGGTAAAATATGAATAATTACCGTATCCTACGGAGTCCGCCACCTGGTTGATTGGGTAATCAGTCCTGAGGAGAATCTCCTTGGCCAGCTTGATCCGCTCGTCCGTGATATACTCCAGGATCGAGACGCCCATCTCCTTCTTGAAGAGGCGCATCAGGTACTGGGCGTTCAGGTGGACCTCCTCCGCGATATCGTTCACGCAGATATTTTCCTGGATGTGGGAGAGTATGAAGCGCTTGGCCTCCTGGATCAGGGAGTTGTGGGATTCCGCCGATTCCTGCCTGGCTATGTCCATCCGGATATTTTCGGGGATCTCCACCGCATCCTCGCTGCGCCTCAGTCTCTCCACCAGCTTCGTCAGGATCTCATTCAGCTCATCATAATCGATCGGCTTGAGCACGTAGTCCGCGCTCCCAAGGCGCATGGCTTCCCGCATATAGTCATATTCCGGATGGCAGGTCACGTAAATGCACTCCGTCGCCGGATAATACATCTTCACCCATTCAAAGAGCTCAAGCCCATTTCCCTGGGGCATCTCCACGTCGGAGAGCATGAAATCCACCCGCTCCTTTTTGAAGATTTCCTGGGCCTGCTCCATGGATCCGGCGGTAAATACCTGGTCCACACCGTACTTATCCCATTTGATTCTCCGGTTCATGGCGTTCACGACGACGATCTCGTCGTCCACCAGCAGTGCATGCAGCATGATTATTCTCCTTTACACCTCACTCGTCATCCGCCTCCTCACCCATCTTCAGCGGCAGCACGATCTCGATCCGGGTCCCGTGAGGCTTGTCCCGGTAGATTTGAAATTCCGTTTCTGCCCCGTAGAGCACCTTGAGCCTCTCAATGGCATTCTGGATGCCCACGCCCAGGCCCTCCTGACGGACGCCGGTCCTCTGGAACTCATTGATCTTATCCACGATTTCCTGGTCGATCCCCTGGCCGGTGTCCATCATCCGGACCCGGATCTTATCGTCGCCGTAGCGCTGGGCGATCACGACGATATCAATGTGATTTCCGATCTTGATGGAGTGCTTGATTGAATTTTCCGCGAAGTTCTGGATGAGCAGCGGCGGGACCATACACTCGCCTATATCCTCGTCATATTCCACGAAGGAAAAGAAGGTGTCCGGGTACCTGGCCTGCTGGATCTCAAAATAGTTCCTGATATGGTCCATTTCCGCCTTCAAGGGGACCTCGTCCCTGTTTGCATTTACGATATAGCGGAAATACCTGGAGAGGCAGAGAATCATCTTCTGAATCAGCGGATACTCATCCTGGTCATAGCTGTAGAGGATGTTCAGGGTGTTCAGGATAAAATGCGGCTGGATCTGCTGGCTCAGGAACTTGAGCCGGATGTGCTGCTTCTCCAGCTGCTCCTCGTAGACGTCGATCTTGAGCCTGGACACGTCCTCCATCATGCGGTTGAAGGCCCGGTTGATCCGGTCAAATTCAGACCCCTGCCGGCCTTCCTTGATGCGGTAGTCCATATTGCCGAGACTGATCTGCTCGATGGCCTCATCCAGCTCGCGGACCGGCTGGATGATCCACCTCCTCAGGTAGTAGAGGATCACCGGAAGGACAAAGATTCCCAGAAGAGATAGGAAGAGCATGACTCTCAACAAAGCGGGAAATGCATGGAAAACCTTCTCCATCGACAGCATACGGACCAGGACCAGCGGGCTGTTGGCAGAAGCGATACTGATCTCTTCGTATCCTCCGGAGAATCCGGCCAGGTCTGTCCCTCTTTCTTCCAGAAGCTCCTGCATGACGCCGGTGGCAAAAAGGATACTGCCTTCCCTGTCTGTAAGCGCCAGATAGTCATCCTCCTGCGGGATTTTCATGACGTTCAGCAGATAGTCCAGATCATACCAGACGCCGTAATAGCCGTTCTTATATATGTGCATATAGAAGATCTTGGCTTCATTTCCAAACTGAACGCACTCCCATTTATAGATGGACCTCTCAGAGGATATACGCTCCTTCAGATAAGCGAGGACCGCATCCTTGTCCTTTGAGTAGCTGTACCGATTGTCCGAAAAGACAATCTCGTCTATCTGAGGATAGATGGCATACATGCCGCCGACCCGGCTGTTCTCGTGCATATAGTCATTGAACTCATTGGAAAGCCTGACAATGGACTGAAGCACCCTGTCATTTTCCTTCTTCTCGCCCTCTGACCTGCTGGCCAGATACACGGAATCTACTCCGTCCTGGCTGATAAAAATGCTTCTGGTCGAAGCGCTGGTCAGCTCCGCGTCGATCTGGCTCATGTATACGCGCAGAGTCCCCTCTGTGTTCTCCTTCATCTGTGTGAAAAGACTCTGAACAGAAAAGGCACTCATGAGGAGAGTGACCAGGTTCATGGGGATGATAAGGCCTATGATGATCATCATAAACCTTACCGAATACATTGTCTTTTTCTCTTTTTTCATTGTCATGTAAGATGAGGACTGTACCATATTGTCAATTATCAATATCTCAATTTTACCAACTCTGCCTTTTATTATCAACCGCCCGCGGCCAGATGGGCACAATCCTGCCAGAACCGGTCATTTTCGTAGCATTCCAAATCAGCCCCGTATGCTATAATAGACGTATACCCGGCCGCGGAAAATGAAACCCCTGCACGCCGTGGGTGTTCTCATTTTTCTGCATTACATTGACTCAAATCTACAAGGAGACAGAAAATGAAAGATATTGAAAGCAAAGTCCGCGACCTGCTTTCCAAAATGACTCTCGAAGAGAAGATCGGCCAGACCCGCCAGTGCGGCCCCTCCCTGGTCGGCGCCTTCGACGTGAGCTTCGAGGAGCTCCTCAACATGATGTTCGACGGCAAGATCAGCAAGGAGAAATTCGACGAGCTCCTGGCCGGCGCCCACCAGGACTTAAAGGAGGACGATATCCGGGCAGGCCGGATCGGCTCCTTCAACGGCGTCAAAGGCGCGGACCAGGTCCGCACGATCCAGAAGATTGCC
>CACXEL010000295.1 GCA_902766655.1 uncultured Lachnospiraceae bacterium
CTCATTTTTCGAGAAAATTCGAAAAATGAGAAAAAAGGACCGTCCCTGACTCTCAAAATGCCTCTCTTTCTGTTATGGCAGGACGATGCCGAACTCCTCGGGCAGGAACCTGGGGCAGACGTTCTCCTGGGTGGTGATGACGGAGGCGGCCAGGCGGGTGCCGATCTCGCAGGCCTCCGCGGTGGTCTTGCCGTAGGTCAGGCCGATGGTCACGCCGGCGAAAAAGGCGTCTCCGGCGCCGGTGGTGTCGGCGACGTTGACCTTCTGGGGCGGAACGATGCCGCTCTCCCCGTCCCTCGTGGCGTAGACGGCGCCCTGGCCGCCCATGGTGACGACCATGCGCGGGATCTGGGCGGAGCGGACGGCCCGGGTGAGGGCGGCCTGCATTTCCACGGGGGCGCAGTCATCGAAATCCTCGGCGAAGAGGAGGCCGGCTTCCTGCTGGTTGCAGACGAAGCAGGCACATTTTTTGAGGAGGTCCCGGCGCTGGGCGGCGATGGATACGTTGGAAATGACCGCATACACGTCCTTCCCGTACTTCTCGGCCAGCTCGAAGATGGGATTGAGGATGCTGCGCTCCATGTCGAATTCGACCACGATGCTGTCGCAGTCTTTGACGATCTCATCTCCGTGCCGGGCACAGATGTCCGCGATGGCGTCCACTTCCGGCCGCTTGGAGATGGAGGCCACGATGTCGCCGCTTTCGTTGAAGACCGCCAGCCAGGTGCCCAGGCCGTCGTCGGTCCGGCGGATATAATCGGTGTTGACCTTGTGGCGTCTGAGCTTCTCGATGACGTCGGTGCTGAGGGCGGTCCTGTCCACCACGCTGACGAAGGTGGGGCGGAGCTCCACGTTGGCTATGTCCTCCACCACGTTGCGGCACACCCCGCCATGGACCTGGATGACCTTGCCGGCGTTGCGGCCGGCAGGGATGTAGGGGCCGTAGGGGTAGCCTTTGATGTCTACGAAAACAGATCCGAACACGACAATGCCCATGATGTGATATCTCCTTTACTGATCGGTGCTTTCAGCTTACCACATTCGAGGGAAGTGGGAAACGGTTGAGAAAGAGGGACGGACCATTTTTTTCAAAGATCTGAGATTTTTGAGAAAAATGGTCCGTCCCTCTTTCTCAACCTTCCCGGATCCGGTCGGCGTAGCGGGAGAAGCGGTAGTCGGTGCGGTAGGCGGAGAGGGTGCCCTCCGGCACACAGATGACCGCTCCGCAGCCGTCCAGGAGGTGGTCCCCGATGAGGATGCGGGAGGGGGTGTCCGAAAGGAGCCGGATCTGGGTCAGGGAGGTGCAGCCGTCAAAGGCATAGTCCTCGATGCGGACGACGTCCGCCGGGACAGTGATTTCCCGGACCTCCGTGTTGCCGGCCCAGAGGTCAGCGGTGAGGATCGCACCTCCTGCCTCGGGAAGCGGCGGCGCGGCCGGCAGAGCGATGTCCGTGGGCGTGCTGATCCCGAGCTGGGCCTTGAGGTCCCGGATCAGCTGGACGGTATAGACGGTCCGCCCGCTCTGGTTCAGATGAAAGTCGGTGTCGAAGAACCAGGCCTCGTCCATGACAGCCCGGTTCGGGTCCCCGAGGATGGGGAAATGGAGGGTCTCATAGAGGTGCTCGTAGAAAAGGTCCGGCGAGGCGGCCGGTTCCACGGCCAGCCGGTCTGCGGGGCAGAAGTACCAGTATACTTCCGCTCCTTCTTTGTGCGCGCGGGCGGCATAGCTGCGGAGCCGCTCCGCGAAGTCCTCCTCCAGCAGGGAAGGGTCGTAGGAGACGGTCACGGACGGGTCGCAGTACCCCGGCATGACGTTGGCGGCAGCCAGGGGGCTTTCCACGTCTCCGTAACTGTTGAAAGAGCTCCTTCTGTAGATGCCTTCGCCCTCCGGGCGGTCGCCGGTGATAAGGCACCGCCATTTTTCCAGGGAAAATGAAGGCAGCGCCCCGGCCAGCCTCCCCCAGTCCCTGCGGGGCACGCACCTCAGCAGGGACCAGGCTCCGTCCATGCCCTGCAGGGCACTCCGGGCCCCGAAATACATGGAGAGAGTCTGCGCATGCTGCTCCGGCGCGATGATGACGATATCTCCCTCCCGGAGCTCCGGTTCCGTCAGGTCCAGCAGGAAGTCCGTTCCCAGGTCCGCGTACATGCCCATGTTGACGGCGGTGAAGTCAGGGAAGGCCTCCTCGAGCAGGGCGCTGTCCACGGCGAAGGCCATGCCGCTCCCACCGACCACGATGAGGCGCCGGCCGGAGGTTCCCTGCAGGCGTGCCATCTTATAGGGCAGCTCCCCCATGAAGGTGTCCTGGTATTGGGCAGGCAGAAGGAGCCCGCCGGCCGTGAAGGGGGCGAGCAGGACCAGGGTGAGGAGGGTCGTGAGGAGGATGAAGGGTCTGGTTTTCATTTTCAGGGCACCGGAAGGCGAATCTGTGGAAGGTGCGACGGGGAACAGCCGGAGATTTTTCAGTCCCGGAGGCCAATCCGGCAGCATGACATCCGGACATGGATGCTGCGGCAAGGGCAGCCGGATCAGAAGCGGAAGTAGATGAAGGGGGCGGCGCCGCCCGACTGCAGGTTCAAGAAGAGGCTCAGGAGGGTGATGAGGAAGAGCAGGTAGCCTCCGAGGAGGGTCCGGGTCTTTGCGGGAACGTCCGTCTCGCGGGGAACGCCGCGAAGGATCACCAGCAGTGGCACGGCGGGCAGCAGGCGGAGGAAGGCGAGCCGGTTCCCCGCGATCCAGACCGGGAGCCCCGCGACGGCCGACCAGCCGGCGGGCAGGGCGGCGTACATGCGCAGGGCATCCGTCAGGGTGGGCGCCCGGAAGAGGATCCAGAGGAGGGAGACCAGGAGAAAGGTCCCGGCCCGGCGCAGGGCCTTGTGCGCCGGCGCTGCTTTCCCGGCCAATGTATCCTCCAGCAGGACGCAGAGCCCGTGGGCAAGGCCCCATACCAGGAAATGCAGCCCCCGCCCGTGCCACACCCCGCTCACGGCAAAGACCAGCAGCGTGTTCAGCGCCGTGCGGAGCCAGCCTTTTCGGTTCCCGCCCAGAGGAATGTAGACATATTCCCGAAGCCAGCGGGTGAGGGTGATGTGCCAGCGGCGCCAGAAATCCCGGATCCCGACCGCCAGGTAGGGATTTTTGAAGTTCTCGCTGAGCCTGATTCCCAGCATCCGGGCCGCGCCCAGGGCGATGTCGGAGTAGCCCGAGAAATCTGCGTAGATCTGGAGGGAGAAGAGGACGGCGGCTGCGAGGACCTTGGGGCCGGCCAGGTCGCTTCCCGCAAAGAGGGCGTCCACGACCGGGGCCAGGGCGTCGGCTATGACGATCTTCTTTACGTACCCCCGCAGCATAAGGTAACCGCCGACGCGGAAATCCCCTGCCGTCACCGGCGCCTCGCACCGCAGCTGCCCCAGGAGGTCACCCGGCCGCTCGATGGGGCCGGCCACGACCTGGGGGAAGAAGGACAGGTAGAGGGCGTAGCGGTGGAAGCGGCGCTCCGCCGGGAAGTCGCCCCGGTAGACGTCGATGCTGTAGGAGAGGGCCTGGAAGGTGTAGAAGGAAATGCCCGCTGGCAGGAAAAAGCGCCCGCTGTACTTGAAGACGCCGAGGATGCCCAGCGTGATGAGGAGGACGATGGTGAGAATGAGGGCGCGGGTCCTTATTTTCCCGGAAAATGAGTCCATGAGGAGGCCCGCCGCGTAGGTCACGACCGTCACGCAGAGCAAAATGACGCCTGAGCCCGGGCTCTCGATGAGGAAGAAGGCCCAGCTGGCCGCGAGGAGGAGCAGGACCCTGGCCCGGCTTCTGAGCCGGGGATAGAGGAGGGCGGTCAGGGCGTAGAGGGGGAGGAAGAAGACGGAGGTGAAATTCATGGCATTTCCTCCTTTTCAAGCTCGGCCCTCAGGTCCCGGATGAGGCGGTCCGTGCGGATCCGGACGCCCTCCGTCGAGAGGTGGTTGTCGGTGCCGTAGAGGTACCGGCCGGGGTAGAGGGATTCCTCGATGTCAGAGATGACGGGGACGCGGAGGGTCTCCCGGAAATAGGCGTCGAGGGCCCGGCGGGCCTCCTCCGTGCTCTTGTCCGAGACCGCCTCCCGGTTGCGCGGCGCATAGGTGAAATAAACCCGGACCCCCTTCTCAAGGAAGGTGTCGTAGACAGCGTTCAGCGGGTCGATGAAGCGGTCCTTCGGGAAGGCGGAGGCGGTGTATTCCACCGGCAGGTCGTAGATCGGCGCATCGTCTGAGGCGTTGGGGCGGTCGAGAACGTAATCTCCGAAGACGTTGTAGGACGGCTCGGACACCGGGTTGCGGTCCTCGTCGAAGGAGGCGACGCTGATCCGGTAATCGCCTGCCTCCATGCCTTCGCGCTCCTTCTGATAAGTGGAAAAAGCGCTCAGGGTACCTCCGTAAGAGCGGTAGTCGAGGAGGGAGAGGAGGCCGTAGTCCGACTCGATCATCCGGAAAAAGGCAGGATCCATGGCATTCGTGGTGCAGAACTGCCGGAGGGAGGCGTCGAATTCCGGGGAGTGGACGAGTATGTCACCCCGGCCGGCAAAGAGCCGGATGAGGTCCAGCTGGGGCAGGGCGTTCGTGTAGGCGAAGACGCCCATGTTCACGACAGCATGATCCGGGAAGGCTTCGTCTATGAGGGAGCAGTCGTACCCGAACCGGGTGGAGGAGCCCGAAAAGAGGATGATCTTCTGCTCGCCCGCAAGGAGCCGGAGCCGGTCCATCTTGTCGGCAAATGTGTCGTAGTAGGTCCCGCTGTAGACGGGCGGGCGGACAGCGTTGATCCGGATCGTCCGAAGGTTTTCGCAGCCGGAGAAGGCGTAGTCGGTGATGCCGGTCAGGGAGTCGTAGAAGGTGAGCTCTGAGAGGGCGGCATTTTCGAAGGCCCGGAGGCCGACGTCACGGAGGGTGGGCGGGAGGACGACCGAGTCCGCCGGGGCTCCGGCGAAGGCTCCTTCCCTGATGGCGGCTACCGGGCGGCCGTCCAGAAACGCCGGGATGACCAGTTCCCGGTCCTCCCCGTGGTAGGCGGTGACCGCCGCCTGGCCCGAAGGCATCACTTCATATTCAAAAGCGTCCGCATCGCTGAACTTCTTCCAGTCCGCGTACAGGTCCAGGGGTTGGCCCGGGGTTATGTCCGTCCGGCTGCCGAGGCCGATCCGCTCCCCGCCCCCGTCCCTTTCGGTGGTCCAGCCCGCCAGAAGGCAGGTACCGTCCGCGGAGAGGAGGGGAAGAGACCGGGTATCCGGCGTGGGCGCGCCTGTGCCAGTGTCTTTGCTGCTGCCGGAAGCTGCGGGCTCGCCCGGCGCCTGAATTGCGCCTGCGTCCGTGGCAGTACTGCCTCCCGCAGCAGCAACCTCGCCCGGCGCCGGACCGGCTCCACGGATCGACGCCCCATCCCCTGCGGCTGTGTTGATCCTCACATGAGTGGCCGGACAGGTCAGCGTGAGGACCTCGTCGGCGGAGTCCAGGTGGCAGCGGATGGTGTAGGGGTTCATTTCCGTGAAAATGCGGACCGTCCTCGTGTACCTCACTTCCGGCAGTGTGAGCAGGACAGACCCGTCCCCCGCCTCCGTCAGCAGGGCGCATTCACAGTCGCAGCCGGTGATCGAGAAGCCTTCCTCGGGGCGGAGGACAGCGGCCAGCGGCTGCCCGGCCGGCAGGTCGAAGACGTGCTGAGGGGCGGAGTAGCCTTCCCCCTCCTCCAGCACGATCCGGACGGTGCGCTCCGCGGGAACTTTCGGGGATGCGCAGGCAGAAAAAAGCAGCCCCAAAAGAGCGCAGAGGAGACCTGCGCGGAGGCTGCCTGAGATATGCGGTTTTCTGCCGCCTTTATACATGGTGGCTGCGCTCCGGCGCAGCGGCGGAGGGTGTGCCCGGTGCATGGGTAGCAGGAGACGCAGCGGCGGAGGGTGCGTCCGGCACGGCGGAAGCGTCCGGCAGCGCCACCTTCACGTCGAAAAATCCCTCGTCCGTGCGGATTTCGATCATGCCGCCTGCCCTCCGGACGGCGCTCTTCACGATGGAGACGCCGTGGCCGTGGAGGCGCTTGTCAGCCTTGGTCGTGGTGAGGGCGGGATTTACCTGGAGGACGTTCCGGGATATTCTGTTGCCGATCTGAAGGATCAGGTAGGCTCCCCGGTTGGTCAGGGAGAACCGGATCTC
>CACXEL010000296.1 GCA_902766655.1 uncultured Lachnospiraceae bacterium
ATGTCCTTCTTCTTGTAGCCGGCGTGGACCTGGTCCTTGAGCGAGGCCACGCGGACCATCATGAACTCGTCCAGGTTGGATGCCGTGATCGACAGGAATTTCAGTCGTTCAAAAAGGGGCACCAGCCGCGTGTCCCTGGCCTCAGAGAGGCAGCGCTCATCGAACTGGAGCCAGGAGAGCTCGCGGTTCCGGTAGTAAGCAGGATTGCGATAATCGACAGCGTCCTGCTTCGGGACCTCCTCCGGCTTCTCCACTCTCACAAGGGCCTCCTTGGCCTCCTTCACATCCTTGGCTTTGGCCGCATTTTTCTCAGCCTTCACCTGGTTCTTCTCGTTCTTTTCATTTTTTTCAGTGTTCTTATCGTCCTTGCCCATGGCCTGTCTCCTCTATATGTAATCAGACGTCGCTGTCATCAGTTGAGTTTCTTCCGGATCTTGAGGACCGGCTTTACGTCGAAGGTCTCCTCGAAGAACTCCTCGTTCTCCCGGAAAATGCCCTTTTCCAGGGTGAAATCCAACCCGGTCTCCACCGTGATGACGAGCTTTTCCTCCTTGCGGACCGCCTTGATGTCGGAAATCTTCTGCAGGTAGCTGTGGTCCAGGCCGTTGGCCAGGCGGATGATGGCCACCAGCTGGCTCATCCGGATAAAGTCGGACTCGGTCATGGCCGTGAAGCGGGAAAGCTCACTGTAGAAGGGGACCGGCGTTGCCAGGTAACGAACGGTGCTGGCGATGATCTCCCGCTCCGCGTCGGACAGGCCGATGATCTCGGTGGTCTTGATGATGCTGTAGGAGCAGTCCGAAATGTTCACAAGGGAAATGTACTTGCCGCAGTCGTGGAGCTGGCAGGCGACCGTCAGAAGCAGGCGGTCTCTGGCATTCATGGAATTGCCCTTCTTCATGGCATCGAAGATGGCGTGGGCCACCTGGATGAGCTTGTCCGTGTGGGGCTTGCTGCCGGCATAGCGCTTGGCTATATTCCTGGCCGCGTTCATGATATCCTTGTCGAAGTCGTGGGTGGACCTGATCAGCTTGTTGCGCTCGGCGTAATCGTAGGCGATACCGTCAGTCAGCTGGATGCCCGGCAGCCAGATGTTGCTGGCGCCCAGGACCTCGATCAGCTTGCGGTAGGTGACGGCCGTCGGCAGAATGGCTCTGGCCACCTCCATGCTGACGCCCATCTCCTCGGCGGCCTGGCGGGCGGTCAGAGCGATGATGTGCTCATACCAGCGGAGGAACTCCTCCCGGGTCTCGGACTTGGAAATGTCCAGCCTGTTCTGGAATACGAGATTGGTGAAATAGTCGCCGACCAGAATGATGGTGTCGATGTTGCGGTCCTTCAGGTACATACGCTTGAAGCTGAGAACATCCTTGCGGATCAGCTGGTCGATCAGCTCATCCATATGGGTGGTCTCATTTTCAAATGAGGACAGTCTCTCGCTGACCCTCAGAGAGCCGATGGGGATATTCTGGGTCGTGAGCAGAACGTCCTTGTCGAAGAGGGAGATCTGGATGCTGCCGCCGCCCACGTCGACGATGGCCGTGCCCTTCTCGATGGTCTTCTGGAACTCCTCGCCCTTGGAGGCGATGGACTTGTAGCCCAGGAAGCGCTGCTCGGAGTTGCTGAGCACGTCGATCGCGATGCCGGTCTTCTTCCGGATATGCTCCCGCACCAACTGGCTGTTCCTGGCCTCCCGGAAGGCCGATTTGGCGCAGGCCCGGTAGCCGGCCACGCCGAACTCCTGCATGACCCTGGCGTAGTCCCTGAGGATTTCCGTCAGTGTGTTCAGGCTCTCCATGGTGATGCGCTTTTTGCTGTAGGCATCCCTGCCGAGCTCCAGGCTCCGGCGCAGGGAATTGAGGCTCTTCAGGCCGCCCTTCCTGGTTACCTCAAAGATTTCCATGGACACGTTGTAGGAGCCAATGTCGATTGCTGCAAATGATGTGACAGCCATTTTATTTACCTTCTCCATTCTGCCCTTCCGGCTTTTTGATGTCACTGCAGATCCGGCCGCTGCGCCCTGGCTCCGGCCGGTATTTCACACTGTAATATATAACGTATTACTTATTATCCAATCCGGTGCTCCGCCTCCTTGGCGACGTCCATGATATACTGGAAAATGAGGGCCAGCGCCTCAGCATTCTCCTCCCTGTCCGCCATCTGCCGGATCTTCGCAAGCTTCTCCCGCTCCCGCTCCGCATCAAAAACAGGCAGTCCCCTGGCTGCCTTGTACTCGCCGATCTTCCGCACCACGTCGAGCCTCTCCTCGAGAAGCTTTACAAGAGAGGCGTCGATGCGGTCGATGTCCGCGCGGTATTCCTTCATACCTTCCATATCGGAAATGAACCCCTTTTGCAGATATTCGGCCTCCACATCGACTGCCGTTTTGAATCCCGTCCATGTGGTGCCATGCACTTATCTCTTCAGTTATTCGCTACTCTGATTATAAAATAATTCCGCCCTGCGGGCAACTTAAACAAGCGAAAAAAGAAAAATGAGCCCCTGTACGGCGACTTTGACGGTTTCCCCCGGGCTCTCTTGATTTTCCCCCTCTTTTCATTTATCATATAGCAGACACAGACCGGGGCATCCACGGCCGGCCGGTCTCCATGATCCGGGTTTTTCCCAAAGGAGGAATAATGGCACCTAGACATCTGATGAGTCCTCTGGACTTCACTGTAGAAGAACTCGACAAGCTTCTTGACCTCGGAAACGATATCGAAAAGCACCCAGAAAAATATGCACACGCCTGCGAGGGCAAACGTTTAGCCACCTTATTCTATGAGCCGAGCACCAGGACACGTCTTTCCTTTGAAGCGGCCATGATGAATTTAGGTGGCAAAGTTTTGGGCTTTGCCTCCCAGGATTCCAGTTCCGCCTCCAAGGGCGAGAGCGTCTCTGACACCATCCGCGTCGTCTCCTGCTACGCCGACATCGTAGCCATGCGTCATCCCAAGGAGGGCGCGCCCCTGGTAGCTTCCATGAAATCCGCAGTTCCCGTCATCAACGCCGGTGACGGAGGCCACCAGCATCCGACCCAGACGCTGACCGACCTGCTGACCATCCGGTCCCTTAAGGGCCATTTTGACGGTCTGACCGTGGGCTTCTGCGGCGACCTCAAGTTCGGCCGGACCGTCCATTCTCTCATCGAGGCCCTCTGCCGCTACAGCGGCATCCGGTTTGTCCTCATTTCCCCGGAGGAGCTCCGCGTTCCCAGCTACGTCCGCGACGGGCTGAAGGCCGGCGGCTTCCCCTTCCAGGAAGTGGTGGCCCTGAACGAAGAGACCATGAAGGACCTGGACATCCTCTACATGACCCGCGCCCAGCGCGAGCGTTTCTTCAACGAAGAAGACTACGTCCGCATGAAGGATTTCTACATCCTGGACCGCGAGAAAATGAAGATCGCCCCCGAGGGCATGCTGGTCCTCCATCCGCTCCCCCGCGTGAACGAGATTGCCGTCGAGGTGGACGACGATCCGCGGGCGGTCTACTTCAGGCAGGCCCAGTACGGCGTCTACATCCGCATGGCACTCATTCTGACACTGCTCGGCATCAGCGTGGATGCCTGAAGGAGGCGCGACTATGAAAAGCAAATATAAAGACACCCTCAGCATCGGCGCTCTTGAGGAAGGCTTCGTCCTCGACCACATCAAGGCCGGCATGGCCATGACCATCTACCGCGACCTGAAGCTCAAGTCCCTTGACTGCACCGTGGCGATCATCAAGAACGCCCGCTCCGAGAAGATGGGCCGCAAGGACATCATCAAGGTCGAGTGCCCAATCGACTCCCTCCCCCTGGACGTCCTGGGCGTCCTTGGCTTCATCGACCACAACATCACGGTCAACGTCATCAAGGACAGCGAGATCGTCGACAAGCTCAAGCTCAAGCTTCCCTCCCGCATCACCAACATCATCCAGTGCCGCAATCCGCGCTGCATCACCTCCATCGAGCAGGGACTGGACCACGTCTTCTACCTCGCCGACGAGGAGAAGGAGCTCTACCGCTGCATGTACTGCGACACCCGCTACACCGGGAAGAAGTGATGGCTTCCCGGGGGACCGGCCGAGGAATGGGCCGGGAGGACGCTGCGCCAAAACAATTCCCCTTCCCTTAGGGGGATGCGGTCAGGAGAATTGTTTTGGCTCCGCTGCTTCGCAACAGGGATTCGGCCGTCTTTACCCAGAGAAGACATCAGGGATTTACCTGGGAGGGGCTGGCCAAGGAATCAGCCGGGAGGACGCTGCGCAACAGGGATTCGGCCGTCTTTACCCAGGGAAGACATCAGGGATTTACCGGGGAGGGGCTGGCCAAGGAATCAGCCGGGAGGAAGCTGCGCAACAGGGATTCTGCCGTCTTTACCCGGGGAGTCCAGCAGGGATTCATCTGATAATAAACGACAGGTACTTTAGCTGGTTATTCATATGGCAGGTTTGATTGGCAAGCGGATTTGGGTATCTGGCTGACAGGAACAGAAGCAAGAAAGGAAGATGGTCTGCATTTTCACGGGCAGATCATCTTCCTTTTTTTGTCAGATGAGAAGCTGTTCTCCCTGTAGGAGATGCTTCTTTATTATCTCTGATCAGTCGGATGGCGAATCACTGTTTCGGCTTCTCCGGAGATGTTTTCCTGGGACCCTCAGGTAGAGTTCAGGGTGGTGTATCTGGTGTTTTTCCGGCCGGCTTACTTCTTTTTTACCGGGTAGCAGATTTCTGTCACGAATGCATCGGGGTTCTGGGTCTCGTGGGGACTGACGTGATAGATGTTGAACATCGGCTCGGCGGGTTCATAGCCGTTTGCTTCCATCCAGGCGATGACTTCCGCATAAACGTCCGTGATCTGGGTGTAGCTGCCCTGGTAAGTGCAGCTTGCGACCGTTACCGCCGGTAGGGTGCGGAACTTCACATGTTCCGTGTCCGGGTAGGTTCCCTTGACGGTCTTCCAGGCCATCATTTCCACGTTTTCTTCCTTGTACTCTCCGTCGAGATAGGTCACCGCGCAAAGGCAGGGATCGGCCTCGGCGAGATTCATCCGGCAGGTCTCTTCTGCCAGCTTGCCCCAGATGATGCCTTCGTCTTCATAGCGGGGAATGGTCATGCGGATGGTCGCGGCATAGCGTTCGGGGATCGTTTTGAGCGTAACGTTGTAACTCATGCTCTCTTCCTTTCTCAGCCTTTCTCTGGCTGCGGTGAGAAGCGTCAGCTTATACGCCGTATCCTGTGCCAAGACCTCCAGTTCCTTCTGCCGGGCAGAAAAGAATTGCTCCAGCTTCTCCCGGTCATCATAGATCTCGAGGATCCTGACGATATCCGCCAGAGAAAAGCCCATATCCTTCAGGGCGGCTATGCGCCCGGCGATCGGGAGCTGGTCCTCTCTGTAATAGCGGTAATCGGTGAAGCGGTCCGTTTCTGCCGGTTTCAAAAGGCCGATCTCATCATAGTGGCGAAGCATTCTGACGTTGACTCTGGACAGTTTTGAAAATTCTCCGATTTTCAGCATGGCGGTACCTCCTGCTGTTTTTTGAGCTCGCATCAAGCATAATGCCTGCCACAGTGTGAGAGTCAAGCGCCTGTTCTTCATTTTCGATGAGATTCAGTGAAAAATGAGGCCCTTCCCCTCACTTCTCCGGGTGGGCTTCAGCGATGAATATACATCCTCGTCATCTCAGGTTCACCGTCACCCTGCACCATACAGAGGAATTCCCATCCGTAGCGCTCATAAAACCCGGTATGATCTGTGACCAGATACAGCGGTGTTATTCCCTTTGCCCGCATATCCTCCACCGCCATATTGAGCAGACGCCCGGCAATTCCCCGGCCGCGGAAGGCCTCCTCCGTATAAACCGCGCATACGTTGGGCGAGAGGTCTTTGCGGTCATGAAAGTCGTTCTCGATGACCCCCAGCCCTCCGACAATGCGTCCGTCACTAAGGCACATATACCAGCCATATTCCGTCTCCCGGTTCAGATAGGCCCTCATACATTCCAGATAGGCCTCTTGTGGCACATGCCATTTCTCATGGAACCAGGCAGCCGCACGCTCCATGAGCTCCGGACGATCCCGCAGGGAAGTAATTTCCAGATTCATGCCAATCTTCCTCCAAATTGAAAAACTCTTCTCCAATGCCCGCGAAACAGTACAGGAAACGGCATGGCCCATAAGCCACGCCGTCCTTGTAAACACTGTGAACCTGTGCTGCAGCACCCGCACATAAGTCCTTCTGTTTTGATTTGTCCGGCAGAGCGATAAGCCGGGTTATGTCGTTGTACGGTCATCTATCTGGACCGCCTGTTGCCAGACGGCTCTAGCGACCCACCTGAAGCACGACGGGCAGCCGTATTGCTTCTATTCGGTCTTGCTTCGGATAGGGCTTGCATTGACCCTTCCTGTTACCAGGTCGGCGGTAGTCTCTTACACTGCCTTTTCACCCTTACCGCTTGCGCGGCGGTTGTTTTCTGTTGCGCTATCCCGAGGGTTACCCCTGCCGGACGTTATCCGGTATCCTGCCCTGCGAAGCCCGGACTTTCCTCACCTGACGGGCTTTCCCCATTGCCAGGCGCGACCGTATGCTCTGCCGAAACGCCAATATCTTAACAAATCCTGCGCATTCTGTCAAATGCAAACACACTTCAATCTACCACAGTAAATCCCTGTTATACTCTCCGCTAAAGACGGCCAAATCCCTGTTGCGAGGCAGCCCCTCTGCCCACCGGTGAATCCCTGTCAATCACCCCGGGTAAAGACGGCCAAATCCCTGTTGCGAAGCAGCCCCTCTGCCCACCGGTGAATCCATGTCAATCACCCCGGGTAAAGACGGCAAAATCCCTGTTGCGAGGCAGCGGAG
>CACXEL010000297.1 GCA_902766655.1 uncultured Lachnospiraceae bacterium
CCTGCTGTAAAGAAGTCTATAAAGCCGAGCAGAAAGCCCGGCCGTCTGGTATGTCTGTATTTCACGTCTGCTCCTCTCATAACTTCGCTGCTACCCCGCAGACCAGACAGGATAACTCCGGTTCTTTCCGTCAGTATGAAATGCTTCTCAGCACATGATTGTCACCATCCGCCACCACCTCGATCAGCGGATGCTCGCTTCTCTGACAGGAGAAGTATTGTCTCGCGCAGGCAAAAACAGAATCGATCTCATTCTTCTCTATCGCCTGCAAGGCCCGGTTAAAGAAAGCCTGGTCATACCGGCGGACACTGTCCTCGTCCACCTCGACCTCCAGCAGGACCACCTGTTCTTTGGTGAATAAGCCGGCAGCGAAGCAATCCTCCTCGGCATAGGCCAAAGCCTCTTTTTCGCTCTCGCAATAATACACACATCGCAGCCGGGAAGCGTCCTTCGGGAACTCGGTCTCTCTCACATATTCAAAGATTCCCTCGACGGCATCCTTCTGATAGTTCTCGTATTTCCTCAGATTCAGTGCCGTTACCTCACGGCTCATATACATGGTCGCAAGAAATACAGCCCGGAAAACATCTGCGGACTCCCGGAGCGCAAGAATGTAGGGTTCTGCGAACCTGTAGTTATTTTTATAATCGTTGGTCAGGTGCTCCGCGCCTTTATAGGAGTCGACCGAATAGTGGTATAGCTTCATGTTCTTTTTTCTCCCTTTGAGAAAATTATATCGGAATATGTGCGCAACTTCAACATGGCATGCGGTCCGGATGTGTTCCAGCAGGACACCTGTTGGAGCACATCCGGACCGCATGCCGTTTTGCTTCAGGATGCATTTTTTCATGATTAAGAGTCATGTGCTTTCATAGCTGTTTTGCTGTCAGCATCCCACAGGGCGGTGGATTGGATTCGAACCAATTACACCTGCGTGATCATCTGGCTGCAGTTAAAATCCCGGACAGGATTTATTTTTCTCAGTGCTCTTCCAAATGAGCTACCACCGCCAAATCAAAGCACGCCCAATGGCGCTGCTGTCAGGCTCCTTTGCGGGCCGGCGAAATCCGGCCCGCCTTCCTTATATTATATGTATCCGTTTACTATCCGCACTTTCTGACATAGGTATCCACGACCACTATGTCGTCCATGGTAACGCCCAGCATGGCGGCCAGGATCACCAGGTTGTCGATGGTCGGCATGGACGTTCCGTGGATCCACTTGTAGATCGCCTGCGGCGTCGCGAACCCGAAGACATTCTGCATATCTCTTACAGACAGACCGGCTGCGATCCTCAGCCTGTCGATGTTCCTTCCGGTCGCAACAGTGTCAATGAATGGAATCACCATTTTTCTCACCTCCTGTGTTCCGGCAGCGCCGGTACACAGGGGTACCGGCTACTTTTCCTTATGATAACCTGTCACATAAACAGGATTTTCAAATAAAGTTTCATCACTCTTTTTCTCCCCTGATGGGAGCAGCTCAATAAAGCTATGATCTCGTAAATTCTTTTTCATCAGCGGTTTCTCCTTTTCCACGATTGATTGCGGGCCGTTCCGTCCCCGCTCGCTCCGGCTCATCGCCGGCACAAAAAAACCGCCTGTCTTCTCGGACAAGCGGCAGTTCCGGCAAAGAATACTGTCTCTCTGGGATCACTCCAGTATGCGCACAGAGGCACCTGGTCCCGGAGACCCACTTGGTCCGTCCTGGTCAAGGCATGACAAATAAAGCCATTCAGCCTTACCGGCTGAGGGCATACTTTTACCCTGACGATCATACAGGCGATTCATATCACTGAAATTGAACCTGAACATCTGCTGCAATGCCTTTTCCTTTCCGGACCAGAGATCCTGTTTTCTCCTTTGTCCACTATATCATATAAAAAATGTTTTGTCATTATACTGCCGGTATACAATCGGGATCCGCCTTCGCATCCATCTCGCCTGGTGCGGACAAGTAAGAAGCCGCCCACCGCAGCATCATACCCATTCGCGGACACATTTTTTATTGTTCCGGCTCTGTAAATTCATAGTCTCCGCTCTCTGTCATATAGCTTTTGCCCGAGGGCATTGTGATCACCGCGCTTACTCCCACTGGTACAGAGACCGTCAGGCAGAAGCCTTTATCGGTTTTTTCCCAGCGTGTTTTGATCAGACCGTAGGGGCATTTGTGTTCGCATTCCGCCCAGGTCAGGCCGCCGCCGGGAATCGGCTTCACAGCAAAACGGCGGTAGCCCGGCTCGAGAGCCTCCAGCCCGGAGATCCGGCGATAGAAGAAATCGCCCACCGCACCGTAGGCATAGTGATTCATCGAAGACTCCTCAAAAGAGCCATCCTCGCGAATGCTGTCCCAGCGCTCCCAGATCGTGGTGGCGCCACGCCGGACCGCGTACAGCCAGGCTGGGCGGGTGTCCTGCAGCAACAGCTCATAGGCCTCGTCCGCCAGGCCGTTGTCGGCGAGAGCGAAGAGGATGAAGGGCGTTGCGGTGAAGCCGGTATTCAGATGGCCTCCGTTTTCCTTGATCAAAGCCCAAAGGCGCTCGGCCATCACACGGCGCTCTCCGCCTTCGGCCAGGCCAAAGGCCAGGGCCAGCACATAGCCCGCCTGAAACTCTTCTTTTAGACGCCCTTTCCCGTCGGTGAAGGCCTTTCGGAATGCGGCTCTGATCGCTTCGGAGAGTTTCTCATAATGCCGCGCGTCCTTGTCCCTGCCGAGAATGGAGGCGATACGGCTCATCAGGACGCAGGAGCGGAAATAATACGCTGTCCCGATCCAGGGGCCTTTTGCCAGCCAGTCCGGCAAAGACCCATAAGGTGCGCACCAGTCACCGAACTGGAATGGAAGCTTGAGAATATGGCGTGAGCCGTAAAACGGGACGGACAGCGCCGCCCAGCGACTTACATCCGACAGATACTTCTTCATGCTGGGGTACTGACGGGCAAGCAGGGTCTTGTCCCCGTTTGCCTGGAAGACTGCCCAGGGGACCAGGATACAGCTGTCGCCCCAGCAGGAGGTGGTCATTGTGGGCGTGACTCCCTTCCGGGATGGAACGACGAAGGGAATCGCCCCTGTCGCGGACTGCTCGCTGGCAAGATCGCGCAGCCATTTCTCGAGGAAGCGGCTCATGTCAAAAAGGAAACAGGCTGTGGGCGAAAAGAGCGCGATATCGCCGGTCCAGCCCTGCCGCTCGTCCCGCTGCGGGCAGTCGGTAGGGATATCCACAAAGTTGTCCCGTCCGCTCCAGCTCAGGTTGGACTGCAGCTGATTGAGGTCGTCGTGGGAGCAGCGGAAGGAGCCGACCCTCTCCAGCTCCGAGTGTATGACAAGAGCCTTGAGGGCGATGTCTTCTTTCCCGATTCCGCGAATGCCCACATAACGGAAGCCCATGTAGGTAAAGCGCGGGCTGTAGCTCTGTTCACCCTCGCGGCAGGTATAGCGCAGCTCCTGTTTGGCGCTGCGAAGATTTTGTACATAGAGCTCGCCGTGCTCCAGCGCTTCAGCATGGCGGAACACGATCTCCTGTCCATCCTTCCCCTGCACCGTGAAGGAGATAACGCCCGCTATGTTCTGCCCGAAGTCGCAGATCAGCTCGCCGGAAGGAGCTTCGATCCAGTCAACCGGCTCCAGCACCTCGTGGGCAGTCACAGGCAGGCCGTAGCGGGCAGAGAGCTTCGGCTTGACCCGCAGCTTTTCCGCCGCGGCGTTGTGCCAGCTTGCCTTGTCCAAGTCTATATGGGCATCGTACACCTCGCCGTCAAAGAAGTCGGCAAAGCGCCAGGGCGTGTCCTCGGTGACTTCCCAGCTTTCGTCCGTACCGAACACTTCC